>NZ_JBWKZE010000022.1:0-115731 GCF_059424205.1 Pseudomonas sp. GW456-12-1-14-TSB6 | reverse complement strand
CAATGGACGCTCCGCGTCCGCTCTTGGGACGCAGAGCGTCCCGGGCTGCATTCCCACGCAGAGCGTGGGAACGATCGGGTACAACGGGTCAAGGGATCAGCAGCTCACGTACTCCCGAGGCGTGTTCAACCACCTCCCCCGGCAACCTCAACCGCTGATCATCCAGATACCGATAATCCTTGCGCGCCAGCTCCAGCTGGCCGAAATCCAGCTCGACACTGAACCGCCCTTCTTCACGCCCGGCCTCGAACAGCACCGTACCCAGCGGATCCACCAGCGCACTGCCGCCGGCAAACATCAACCCGTCATCCCCCGCTTCCACGCGGTTGACCATCAGCGCAAACGCCTGATTTTCCTGGGCCCGGGCCATGATCGCGGTGCGGTGGGTCGGGCCGTACGGGTCCATGTTGCCGTTGGTCACGATCAGCAACTCCGCACCCAATTGCGCCAGGGCCCGGGCCGATTCCGGAAACTCGATGTCGTAGCAGATCAGCAGACCGACCCGCACGACGTTCCACAGGCAGGTGGCGTAACGGTCACCGGCCTCAAACACACCGCGATCCGAAGCCCAGAGATGGGTCTTGCGATATTTCAGGGCGATGCCTTCGGGGGTAATCAGCAGCGTGGTGTTGTAGAAGTGGCCGTTGTCGTTCTCGGCCATGCCGATCACCACGGCAAGGTTGCGTTCGCGGGCGGCGGCCTGCACGGCGCTGACGGTCGGGCCGTCCAGCGGCTCGGCGATCTGCGCCACGGTGTCGGCGGTCGGGAAGCCCATCAGGTGGGTCTCGGGGAATACGATCAATTGCGTGTCGGCGGCGCAGGCCGCAATCGCCGCGAGGGCGCGTTCGAGGTTGTACGCCGTGTCTTTGTCACGGCCCGCCAGTTGGGCGAGTTCGACTTTCATGGGCAGTCCTTGTTATGAGCGCCGGGTGCCGAAAGATTGCCCGGCGGCTGTCTGTGGGCCAGTATGCTTCGCATTCGACCGGCCAGGGAATTACGCGGCCGGGGTAACCCGATAGGGGTAGAGGCATGACTCTTTCGTTTGACGACATCACCTGGCACCGCGCCGTCGGGCAGTTGATCGACGCCCTCGACAAGCCGAATTTCTGGGCGCAACTGGTGCGCCTGCTCGACCAGTACGTGCCGTTCGATAGCTGGGTGGCGCTGCTGTTCAGCGCCGACCGCCACCCGCAGGTGTTCGCCGAATGCCCCGGCGCAGACGGCAGTCCTGACCAGTTGTTTCAGGACTACCTGCGCGGTCTGTACCTGCTCGACCCGTTCTACATCGCCTGCCGCGAACAATCGCGCACCGGGCTGTATCGCCTGTCGGAGGTCGCGCCGGAGCACTTCGAACTGACCGAGTATTACCAGCGATACTTTCGTCTGAATGTGGTGGCCGACGAAATCCAGTTCAATTGCCAGCTCGAGGGCGACCGCACGCTGTGCCTGTCGCTGGGCAGCCAGCAACGCTTCACCGGCGAGCAGATTGCCCTGTTGTCACTGATCCAGCCGTGGGTGCTCGGCCTGTTGCGCCAGCGCCTGCCTTATGAAATCAACGAAACCGTGGCATTGGCCCCGGCGCCTGCGCAACCGGACTGGCGGGTGCAGCTCGAAGCGTCGGTGCAGCAGCTCAAGGGCGCGCAACTGACCGCCCGGGAACTGGATGTCGGGCGCCTGATGCTCAGCGGTTGCTCCAGTAAAGAAATCGCCCGTAAGCTGGAAATCTCTGTTGAAACCGTGAAAGTCCATAAGAAACACATGTACAGCAAGCTGGGGATCAAATCCCAGTCGGAGCTGTTTTCGATCTTTCTACAGGCGCAGAACGCCTGACTGCCGCAAAAAAACCATCCGAACCAAGGAAACCGTATGAGCCTGTCACTCCTGAGCCGCTACGCCTTCTTTGCCGTCTGCGTGATGTTCACCCTCGCCAGCCTGCCCTTTCTCGAACATGACTGGCTGTGGCCGATCACCGCCGTCACCGGGGTGCTGAGCCTGATCGGTCTGTTCGACCTGCTGCAGAGCCCGCACGCGGTGCGCCGCAACTATCCGATCCTGGGCAATATCCGTTATCTGGTCGAAGGCATCCGCCCGGAAATCCGCCAGTACCTGCTGGAATCCGACAGCGACGCCCTGCCCTTCTCCCGCGCCCAGCGTTCGCTGGTGTATTCGCGGGCCAAGAATGAAACCGCCGACAAACCGTTCGGTACCCTGATCGACGTCTATCAGTCCGGCTTCGAATTCATCGGCCACTCAATGCGCCCGGCGCCGCTGAGCGACCCGAGCAGTTTCCGCGTCACCGTCGGCGGCCCGCAATGCACCCAGCCGTACTCGGCGTCGGTGTTCAACATCTCGGCCATGAGTTTTGGCTCCCTCAGTGCCAACGCGATCCGCGCGCTGAACCAGGGTGCGAAACTCGGCAACTTCGCCCACGACACCGGCGAAGGCAGCATCAGCCCCTATCACCGCGAACATGGCGGCGACCTGACCTGGGAACTGGGCAGCGGCTATTTCGGCTGCCGCACCAGCGACGGCCGCTTCGACCCGGAACGCTTCGCCGCCCAGGCGCAGACCCCGCAAGTGCGGATGATCGAAATCAAGATGAGCCAGGGCGCCAAACCCGGCCACGGCGGGATTCTGCCCAAGCACAAAGTGACCCAGGAAATCGCCGACACCCGCGGCATCCTGATGGGCGAAGACTGCATCTCGCCATCGCGCCACAGCGCCTTCTCCACGCCGATCGAGATGATGCATTTCATCCAGCAACTGCGTGAACTGTCCGGCGGCAAACCGGTGGGCTTCAAGTTCTGCCTCGGCCATCCGTGGGAATTCATGGGCATCGCCAAGGCCATGCTGGAAACCGGCATCCTGCCGGACTTCATCGTGGTCGACGGCAAGGAAGGCGGAACCGGCGCCGCGCCGGTGGAGTTCACCGACCACATCGGCGTGCCGATGCGCGAAGGTCTGCTGTTCGTGCACAACACGCTTGTGGGCTTGAATCTGCGGGACAAGATCAAGCTCGGCGCCAGCGGCAAGATCGTCAGCGCTTTCGATATCGCCAGCGTGCTGGCCATCGGTGCCGACTGGGCCAACTCGGCGCGCGGCTTCATGTTCGCCATCGGCTGCATCCAGTCGCAAAGCTGCCACACCAACAAATGCCCGACCGGCGTCGCCACCCAGGACACCCTGCGCCAGCGCGCGCTGGTGGTGCCGGACAAGGCCCAGCGGGTCTACAACTTCCACCGCAATACGCTCAAGGCCCTGGCAGAAATGCTCGCTGCCGCCGGCCTCGACCATCCGTCGCAACTGTCGGCCAAGCATTTGGTGCGGCGCATGTCGGCCACTGAAATCAAACTGTTCTCGCAGCTGCATGTGTTCCTGAAACCGGGGGAATTGCTCACCGGAGAGGTGAACGGCGAGTTCTATTCGCGGATGTGGCAGATGGCGCGGGCGGACAGTTTTGAGCCGCAGGATGGAATGGCTGCGTAGCCGAATCTATGTACCTTCCTTCAAGGTAAAACGCTGGATCAGAGGTGATCGGAATCTTTCACCTCATTCCAGCGTTTCATAAACACATAACCGGTTTTGTCCAATATGTAGATGTCGTAATAGCGATTACTTAGAACTTGCTGACACGTCCCACACCCCACTGTATCGCGTTCGTCTTTTACACCGCCAAAAACATTTGTCAGTCCAGCCCTGAGCATATTTTCTGGCAGCAAGATAAAATCCAGACCAAGTATGTAAGGAAGCACAGGTGAAGCATCAATTGTTTTTTTTGCACCAGGAATCCACAAATAACGGGTATCGGCGATTAAATTGATCCGCTCCAGAGCTCGAAGATTTGCATGAGAAACAACGTCATAGTTTAGGTTCTGAACGACAACTTGTTCGAATTGTTTTTTCGCCACCATGACCCGACCATAGGAAAAAGAGAAGCTAAGCATAAAAGCAATCGGAATGACCAACAGGTATGTCAGGTATCGGTTTACTTGCATCAATCCTTGTCGGTTCAAAAACATCAAAAAAACCAACATAGAAGAAAACCCCATCAGATTCCGCGCACCAAAGTTTGGATAGCGCACGAGAAGTCCGATGCCATAAATCGCAGACACAGCCCCGAGCAATGTCATCAGGTACAACACCAACGTGTTCGACTTGGCCCAGCCGCCCTCCTGTCGAGCGACACAACGATACCCCGTGAGCACAAAACACAAAGCTGCAACAAAGATGAGCAACGAAAAAAACCAAACATTGCCAATATTGAATAGAAGAAACATGTGCTGATTGAAAGTATCAATTCGCATGAGCAACTCTCTCACAGTGGAATTATCAATCTCGACAAATCCCTGACGGCTACCGCTTATCAACTGATACGAACTCAAGCAGTAAACAAGCAATCCCCCTGCCAATTGTCCGGTTCTCAGCAAGAGTTCCTTCCGCACTTCAGACGCTGTACCAGAGATCATGCAGCGGTAGACATCGATACACGCCAGACCGATAAAAACGTTCAGACACACCTGATAAAAAGAAAGCGCCAGAGCAATCAATATCGCGGAGAGTACTACCCGCCCCACAGCCGATGCCGGATTAGAAGTGATTGCATAAATCACTGCAACCAGGCCCAACGTCATGCTCGGCCCGTCATATTGATATGAAAGGTTCTGTAAATAAAACGGACTGAACCACAGGGGTAAAACCACTAGGCACTCAACAAACCCCGGAGTAGAAAAATAGTGAGTGACCAGTCGCCTCAGTCCAAAAGACATGGCAACGGTGGCAATGAGTAACGGTAATGGAAAAATATTCAACGATGAGGAAAATGTCAGAACGGAATACAGCAACTCCACCAACGGTCGGCCGTCTTCAGTCCAGCCCTTGATTCCGAGCATCGATCGCCCTTGGTCATCGATGTACAAGTAGTCGGCGAACAAAATGGGAAAAACATGCAGCAAGGTTGCTATCTGAAAAAAGAAATAGATTTCCTGTGCGCTCCAGGGCCTGCTCAGAAAGTGTTCGTTCGCATTAGCAGAAGCGCTTTTCATGACTGCCGCCCCCGAAACAGCACAAACCGGAAAAAGCAGTACCCCAGCAACAGATCCAGCAGTGAAAACACCGACACCGTCACCAGCCCCGGCAGACTCCGTGCATCGGCGATCACGCCTGTGCCGTAACTCAACGCCCCCATCACGCTGATAAATATCAGGTACGCCAGCACCGACGTTCCGGTCTCGAACGTGTAGAGCGCGTTCATGTAAAACGCGAAGGATGCGGCGATGCAAAACGCAGCGAAGTTGCTGGCCGCCTGATCGAGCTGAACCGCGCTGGTCAGTACGAAAAAAACCTGCCAGTGGACCAGCGTTGCGGCGAGGCCGATTGCCGTTTGTGCGGGAAATCCTTTCCACAAGATCCTCATCGTGAATCCTTACTATCACTGCAACAGGCGGAGCTTTCACGCTAGGGCAAGGTACGGGTGCGGTCTACTGTCAGAAATTACAGGTAGGCGCTGGTTTCTGACCAACGGTCACCATTGCAATAACCGCCCGTGGGGCGGCTCTTTCATAACGATGAAGCCGTAGTCGCCGATCAGGTAGAGGCGGTAATAGAGGCTTTCCACCAAGGGTGGATAGCCCATCAGGCCGACATGGGTCGCGTTGCGCCGTTCGCGTTCGGCGACCACGTTGGTGATGCCCGCCGAGGGCAGGTTTTCGGCGAGCATGAAGTAGTCGATGTTCAGCAAGTAACGCAGCACCGGCAGTTGTTTGAACGTCCCCTGCGTCCCCGCGAGCCAGCGGTCGGAGTACGTCACCGAGATATAAATCCGTTTGGCTTCGCGCAATTCGCGATGGGACGAGATGTCGTGGCTCAGGCTGTAGAGCGCACTGCTGGCGAAGGTTTTTTCCATCGTCAGCACCCGGCCATAAGCGAAGGACAGCGACAGCGTGGCCAGAAGCGGAATCGCCAGCATCAAAGGCAACCGTTGGTGCAGCGGCATCAAACCCAGCCAGGCCAGATAGAACAGCAACATCAACAGCACGCCGAACCCCATCAGGGTGCGTGCACCTTCGTTGAAATCGCGAAACAGCAGCGTCATGCCCGGCACCAGCAGCGCAATCAGCGGCAATGCCAGCAGGCAGCTGGAGCCCAGGAGCAAAGCCCTGGCGCGCGACAGGTTGCGCTCGCGAATCTGCCGCCCCAACTGCACGGCGCCGAACACAGCACACAGCACCAGCACAATAAAAATTGCCGTGTAGCCGCCGTGAAACAGCAGCGCAACCTTCTCCATCACCCGACCGATATTGATGCCGATCTGCAGCAACGGATCGGCGCTCGCATTCAGCAATTGCGTGCGTCCGGCGTCAGTGAATGGATAGGCCGTGACGCTGTAGATCAACACCGCCAGCAGCAGTTGCGCCAGCCGCCAGCCCGACCGGTGCCAGAGTTCATTCCATGGCACTCGCCGGTGAACATTCCTGAGCAATTCCAGGCAGCACAACCCAAGAAACACATTCAGGCTGATCTGATACAACCCGATCGCCAGCGCCAGCAGCACCGACGGCACCAGCCAACGCTGAATGCGTGAAGCGCCATAAAAAGTGATCGCATAAATCACCGTGACCTGGCTCAGGGCCATGCCGGCCCCGTCGTATTGATAGGACAGGTTCTGCAACAGGAACGGGTTGTACCAGAGCGGCAACACCACCAGACAACAGGCCAGGGTCGGTTCGGGAAAATAGTGGAAGGTCAGCCGGGTCAACGCGAACGACATGGCGACCGTGGCGAGCAACAGCGGCAATGGGAAAATATTCGGCGCAGCGCCGGTGACGCTCAGCGCCTGATACAGCCAGTCCATGAACAACCGCCCCTGCCCCGCCCAGGCGTTGCCGGCAGCGAGGGTGCGCCAGTTGTCGTCGATGTAGGGGAAGTCGGCGAGGATCAGCGGCAGGATGTACAGCAGCGTGGCGAGCAGGAAGAACAGCACGACCTGACGGCGGCCGAGTTCTCGTACGAGAAAATCGCTGATCCTCATACCTGCGCCTCTGTTCACGGCTGCGCTGGAAACAACGTAGCTAAACCTTCGAACATGACTCTGAATCAGAAGTCGTTTTTTGCGGCGTTTTCAGACCAGCGGCCTCAAGCTTGCCCCCAACGAAAAAGCCCCGGACTTTCGACCGGGGCTTTCAGGGTTCCATAACAACGAATTACGAAGCCGAACGCACCGCGCCCTGGGACGCATCGCTTGGTTGCAGCTTGAACACGTAGAACAACACGGTCAGCAGCACCAGGAACGCCGGGCCCACATAAAGTGCCACGCGGGTATCCGGGAAGTACGCCATCAGGCCGACCACCAGTACCAGGAAGGCCAGTGCCAGATACGAGCTGACCGGATACAGCCACATTCTGTATTTGAGGCCGGCCCGTTCGCTGGCGCTCAGACCTTTGCGGAATTTCAGCTGGGCCAGCAGGATCATCACCCAGGTCCAGATCGCGCCGAAGGTGGCAATCGAAGTCACCCAGACGAAGACTTTTTCCGGCACCAGATAGTTGAGCAGCACGCCCAACAGCAGCGCGAAGATCGACAGCAGCAACGCGCGACGCGGTACGCCGTTGCTCGAGGTGCGAGCGAAACCGGCCGGCGCCTGGCCGTTCTGCGCCAGGCTGTAGAGCATGCGCCCGGTGCTGAAGATGCCGCCGTTGCACGACGACAGCGCCGCAGTGATCACCACGAAGTTGATGATGCCGGCGGCGGTCTTGATGCCCAGACGTTCAAAGGTCATCACGAACGGACTGCCCTGGGTGCCGATTTCATTCCACGGGTAGATCGACAGGATCACGAACAGCGCGCCGACGTAGAACAGCAGGATCCGCCAGAACACCGAGCCGATCGCATTCGGGATGGTCTTCTGCGGGTTCTTCGCTTCACCGGCGGTCAGGCCGATCATCTCCACACCGAGGTAGGCGAACATCACCATCTGCAGCGACATCAACACGCCCGTCACGCCGTTGGGCATGAAGCCGCCGTGGGCCCACAGGTTGGAAATCCCCAGCGCCACGCCGTCGTTGCCGAAACCGAAAGCGATGATGCCGATGCCGCCGAGCACCATGGCGATGATGGTGACGATCTTGATCAGGGCGAACCAGAACTCGAATTCACCGAAGGCCTTCACCGCGATCAGGTTGATCGAGCCCATGCTGACCAGCGCCGCCAGCGCCCAGATCCAGCGCGGGACATCGGGGAACCAGATGCCCATGTACACCGCCACCGCGGTGATTTCGGCGACGCAGGTTACCAGCCACAGGAACCAGTAGTTCCAGCCGGTCAGAAAGCCCGCCAGCGGGCCGAGGTAATCCTGTGCATAGCGGCTGAAGGAGCCGGCCACCGGATTGTGCACGGCCATTTCGCCGAGGGCGCGCATGATCACCAGGATCGCCAGACCGCCAATGATGTACGAGAGCATGATCGCCGGGCCGGCCATTTCGATGGCCTTGGCCGAACCGAGAAACAGACCGACACCGATGCAGGCGCCGAGCGCCATCAGGCGAATATGCCGTTCACCGAGTTCGCGTTTGAGCGGGCCGCCTTGAGCGGTTTCGCCATGGGGCGGGTGATTGCCGACTGGCATGGGGGACTTCCTCGTCTTGTTATTGGATGTGACCACCGAGTGTTCAAGCGTCGGCCGATAAGCCTGCGCCTGGGGTAGAACCGGCCCTGCTTCGTGGGCAGAACCGTCCCGCAGAAGCAACCTGCGGGATCAGCGGGGCGTGCAGTATAAAAAGCTTGCGACAGGTTTTTTCACTCTATAAGGCATCTGATTCAGACGTAAACCTCGTCAAATACGAGGTTTACGAGACAAACCATCCTGCATTTCGAGGATTATTCACCGCGCAAATGGCCGGCGAGTATTGCACAGCAATGGTGCAACGTCACAGGCCGGCCGGTGCGACAGACCTTTCGATGGTCGTCACTGGCCGGGTATTGATCTTCAAGACTTTCGTCCGGCCAAAGACTCGTACCAGCGTATCGGGACGGGAAAACCAGCCCGGTTGCTCCTTCGAATAGTGGGCAATGGCGGTCGCCCCTTGATTGGATTGATAGTGCAGTTTCCAGACGCGAGCCGTTCGGTCGTACTTCATGAAGGCGAAGCCCGTCAGTATCGAGTCGGGATTGCCGTTCTGGTCCAGACGGAGTCCGTAGTCCGGAAGCTCCATGGCGGCACTCAGCCCCCATCCATGCTCTTGCGGGGCCAGATCGACGTATTGGGCAGCTTCATGGCTGGCCTCGACATGCCGGACCCGAAGCAGGTTTTCATCCATCTGTTCCACCACCAGGGAGCAACCGCTGAAACCGGGTGTGAAAACATGATCCGGTTGCCCCCATCCAGGGTGAATGGGGACATCGACGTAGCCTCCCTGCGGCGACCAATACGCAGAAATCGCATTCGTACCCTCAGGGCGTTCGCCCGCCTCAAGGTCGATGACTTTGAGTGCATTGAACTCCCCTTCGACGGCACCGGAATACTTCATGCGCTGCATGGTAAACAGGAAGCTGCCCCCTCCCTCTCGCATGTCGAGCTGCGACGCGATTCCCGGCGACAATTTCCCCGTGGGGCCTTCCATCAAGTCGGTTGCAACAGGCAGTCGACCCAACTCGGACATCTCGAGTGCCTGGTGAATGCTGGTCGGTTCGATGGAAAACGGAAGCTCATGCATGGGCCCCCAATCACTTGGCAAATACCTCGTGTCGGACAGGGAAACCACTAGGATTTTCGGCTCCCATAGACCGTTGGGCAGTTGCTTGCGCTCGAAAGCAGCTATTTTAGCCAGTAAGTTGTCAGGCCTGGCCCCCCCTCTCAACGACAGAGGTTGCCATTGATCGGGCGCGACCTCGCGCAGGCGCAGCTCTGTCGCACGATTACTCTGCGGATCAACAATGTTGACGTCCATGATCTCGGCGTTGAGATTGAACGAATCACGGATCCGATACACCGAGACGACGCCGGCATCGTCGATGTTGCGGATGTAGCACCATTGCCCGTCGACACTGCGATAAACACCTTTGGCCGGTTGAAGTCCAAGAATCAGCGACTCCTCGACCGCGTATCGGGCATTGACTCGGTTATCGATGCCCGACACCGCCGGGGGATGTGCGGGAGCGACGTCAAGCGAAGCCCCTTCGCCCGTTAGAACGTGCCCGTCAACGGGCGCAACGGGGGGGAGTTCGGGCGACAGTGCCGGTACGGGGCGGTGCGGGCCGTGATTCCAGCCGTTTGCACTTTCGGAAAGCAAAGGCTGATAAGCGTTGGGGTTGCGAGGATGGACGATGCGCCAAGCGTTGGTTACTGGATCGAAACGTTTTTCATAAACGTGTCCTTCGACGCGTACATACAGTTTGTTCGCGACGAGAAACTGCTCGCGAGCATTGGGCTCGACATCGGCCAGCGACACTTTGCTCCGGTAAGCCGCCAGGTCTGGTTTCCAGAGCCGTTTCTGTCCATTTTCCAGTTCGATCGGCAAAAACTCCGTGCGGCCTCCCGATGCAAGTTTCCCGATCAACGCGGCCCCGGCCCCCATGATCGCCAGATTCACCAGAACCCCGTGGATGAGCTGCCAACCGTTTTCCCGGTCGCCGAGGCTCAAATCCTCAATTCCCTCCAAAACATCATCCATGAGCTGAATCGCCGTGACGCCGAGCATCAGAACCCCGACTGCGGGCACCACGAAAGACACCAGGTTCAACGCCATCAAACCAATGTCCAGGAGTTGTGAAAGCCAGGCACGGCGCCCGCGAGCATCAGCGTCAGCGGTAGGCACAGCGGCACTGCGTGCATCAGCCAATAATCGATGCCTGAAGCGTCTGAAAGATACCTGCCAGATGTCGAGGCTCGTATCCCAGCGATCGCCTGAAGGGCTCACTATCAGCTCCTGCAGGAGAAAGTCCGGCTCCTTTTTTTGACGACGGATTTTCGGACCGTTCGCAGTGACGAGTTCGGTAAAGCTGGAAAAAAACTTCGGCCGGTCTTTATGTTTTACGAAGCGGCTAAAAAACACCTGATAGTCGGTCGGTGCTTGCGGGTCGGCCTCTTCATCCTGAGGCTTGCGCACAAACTGGCTGACAAGTTGAGACTTGAGTGCCGTTAGCTTCGGATAAAGTTTCAGCGGATGATCGGGATCATCAGGAATCCAGACGATCAAGTCGTTTGGCCAGAATCCATCAACAGTTGGCAGCAATTTATCGAGAACGCTATCGTCTTCCGGATCGGCAATCTCGAAAATCGCGCAACCTTCCAATGGCATATTCATGAAGCTAATGCCGCGATACCAGAGAGACTTGCCGTCAACCTTCACATCTTTTTTGCCGTCAGCTACTTCAAGCAGGGCCCGATGATGTCTGGCCTCAATATCGCCCTTGAGCACAGCAACATGACTTGACGCTTTCAACGAAGCGCTCTGATAAGCAGTGAAGGCATCACTCAGCGTTTTAAGACCCGTCGCATCATCCAGCTTCAGTGCTTGCCGGATATGGGCCTGATAAAGCTGGCCGACATCCAGCTCTCGACACAATTCGATGAAACGAAGTGCACTGATCCGCATATCGGTCGGTTGATAGGCTTCCCAACCGATACGGGAAAATGACCTGAAGTCCGTTTCTTCTTCATCGAAGTTGTGAAGGGCTGCTTGCAAAAACGTGTAACGTTCAGTCGGAGGATGCGAAGAGGGGATCGAAGAAGGAGAGAATGCCAGCCAAAAGTTCTGCAGCTCAATATCAAATCCCGTCTCGTCCTTCAGCTTCGCCCTGAGCAGTGGCTCGGCGAACGCCTCCGGGGACTTGACCTGGTCCATCAGGGCACTGAATGCAGTGTGCGCGGCCACGCTTTCCTCTATGGCCCTGCGTGCCTCCGCCCGTTGTTGAGGCGAAGCGCTTTTCAGCCAATCAGGTGTCGACGGTGTAATCTTTTTCAACATCTCAAGATTGGACTTCGACATATTAACAAGCGCGGGTGGAATTGCTGCCAGGACCACTTCCGAATACTCATCGGTTAAACTTTCAACATTATTAATTACTGCAGGCGCGAAGCGTGCAAAAGACCGGAAGTACGTACCCACGATGAAACTCCAACTTAAGAAATGAGCATTTAATAAACAACACCCAACTTGAATTTGACACTTGAAAAACACATCAATTAATTGCAAAACCAGACAACTTTTTTCCAGATTGGCGAGCGTCAGTCAGAAACTTTTTGCTCACCTTGTTATGTTTCCCGATACAGACGCGACGATACCTGTGCGCCTCGGATCCTCACCGCCCCGTCGCTCGATCCCGTCTCCGCTCGATGACCTTCACAATTTTTTCACCGACGCCAACCAGCGACTAAGCTTCAGTCAAGTCCGATCAATCTGCGTGAATGGATCAATCGACTATGGGCGCTTTGTGGCAAACCGATTCGAGTGAAAAAGTGGTTCCGACTGAACGTGTGGATGAAGCGCCTTTACCTGAAAAACCCCGCCGCAACCGGCACGGGTGGAAGGCTTTCTGGCTTCTGGTGGTGATCATCGCGATTGTCGTGGGCCTGGCCGCGATGAAGGAAATGCGCACCTCGCGTTTCCAGTCCCGCGAGGTCAGCCAGTACGCCGCCAAACTCAAATACGAATTGCAGCCGGGGCCCAGCGAAGCGATCCGCTATCCGGGCAACGGGCCGTTCGACCTGCGTCTGGGGTACAGCTCGCTGGACGAGTTCCTGCCACGGCTGATCAAGCGCAACTACGTGATCACCGAGCAGACGCGCTTCTCTCCGGCCCTGCTCAACTACACCGACAAGGGCCTGTTCGTGCCCTATTCCGAGAAGATCCAGGCCGGCCTGTCGATCACCGATTGCCGCGCCGCGCCGCTCTATCAGTACAACTATCCGCAACAGCTGTACGCGAGTTTCGAGTCGATTCCACCGGTGGTGGTCAACAGCCTGCTGTTCATCGAAAACCGTTTTCTGCTCGATCCAAAACAACCGTTGGCCAACCCGGCGGTGGACTGGCCGCGCTTCGGCATGGCCGCGTGGTCGCAAGTCGCCAAGTTGCTGCACTTGCCGGGGCAGTCGGCCGGTGGCAGTACCCTGGCCACCCAGCTTGAGAAATACCGCCACTCGCCCGATGGTCTGACGGTGTCCGGTGCAGAGAAGATCCGCCAGATGATTTCCGCCAGCGTGCGCGCCTATCAGGGCGGCCCGGACACCTTGCCGGCACGGCAGAACATCATTCGTGACTACCTCAACAGCGTGCCGCTGTCGGCCGTGCCGGGGCATGGCGAAGTGCACGGCATGGCCGAGGGCCTGCGGGTCTGGTACGGCGCCGATTTCAACGAGGCCAACCGCAAACTCTCCAGCTCGGCGACCGATCCGCAGTCCATGGCGGACAAGGGCCTGGCTCTGCGCGAAATGCTCTCGCTGATGATCGCCCAGCGCCGCCCTTCGCATTACCTGACCAAGGGCCGCGAAGAATTGGTCGAACTGACCAACAGCCACCTGCGCCTGCTCAGACAGAACGGCGTGATCGACGCCGCCCTGGCCGATGCGGCGCTGGCCAGCACCATCAGCTATCGCGACTGGCAGACCCAACCGACGATCCAGCCAATCGAAACCAACAAAGGCATCAGTGTCGCCCGCAGTCGATTGGCGTCGATGCTCAACCGTCCGCTGTATGACCTCGACCGCCTCGACCTGTCCGCCACCAGCACCCTGCAAGGCGAACTGCAAACCCAGGCCACCGCCTATCTGAAACGACTGGCTGACCCGGCCTATGCGACCGAAGTCGGCCTGATGGGCGAACGCCTGCTGACGCCCACCAGCACCACTCAGGTGCGCTACAGCTTCACCCTGTTCGAGCTGACGCCGGACGGCTCGCGCGTGCGGGTGCAGACCGACAGCACCGACCAACCGTTCGATATCAACGAGGGCAGCAAGCTGGAACTGGGCTCCACCGCCAAGATGCGGGTGCTGACCACCTACCTGCAAATCATCGCCGAGCTGCATGACAAGTACGGCGCCATGACCTTGCAGGAACTGAAAAAAGTCGACGTGCCGGAACAGGATCGCCTGAGCCGGTGGGTGGTCGATTACCTGATCCAGAACAAGGATCGCGACCTGTCGAAATTGCTCGGCGCAGCCCTTGATCGCAAATACTCAGCCAGTCCCGGCGAAGCTTTTTTTACCGGTGGCGGGCTGCACACGTTCCATAACTTTCGCAAGGAAGACAACGGCCGCCTGCCGACCCTGCGCGATGCCCTGCGTGAGTCGATCAACCTGCCGTTCATTCGTCTGATGCGTGACCTGGTGCGTTACACCACCTACTCCGGCCCCAACAACAGCGCCGAGCTGCTCAAGGACGACCGCGACCCGCGACGTCAGGAATACCTCGCCTCGTTCGCCGACCGCGAAGGCACTTCGTTCCTGCTCAAGTTCTGGAAGAAGTACCGCAACAAGGACACCCAGGCCCGGCTCGACACCTTCCTCGACAGCATGCGCCCGACCCCGATCCGCATGGCTGCCGTGCACCGTTACCTGCTGCCCAACGCCAGCCAGGAGGATTTCAACAGCTTCGTGCGTTCGCATTTGAAAGGCGCCAAGCTCACCGAAAAACTCACCGACGAACGCCTGGAACGGCTCTACCTGGCCTACGGCCCCGGCACCTATGACCTGCCGGATCAGGGCTTCATCGCCAAGGTTCACCCGCTGGACCTGTGGATGATCGGCTACCTGCTCAACCACCCCGACGCGACCTTCAAGGACATCGTCAAGGCCAGCCAGTTCGAGCGTCAGGAAGTCTACAGCTGGCTGTTCAAGAGCAGGCACAAGGGTGCCCGTGACAGCCGGATCCGCACCATGCTGGAGATCGAGGCGTTCCTCGAGATCCATCAGCGCTGGCAGAAAGTCGGCTATCCGTTCGATCACCTGGTGCCGTCGCTGGCCACCGCCATCGGCAGCTCCGGCGACCGCCCCGCTGCGCTGGCCGAGCTGATCGGCACCATCCTCAACGACGGTGTGCGCATGCCGACCCTGCGCATCGACAGCCTGCACTTTGCCGCCGGCACGCCTTACGAAACCAAACTGGTCAATGACCCTCATGTGGGCAAACGGGTGATGCCGTCCGAAGTCGCCACGGCGATGCGTGAAGCGCTGTCGCAAGTGGTGGACTCGGGAACCGCCAAACGTGTTTCCGGCAGTTTCAAACTGAACGATGGAACACCGCTGGTCATGGGTGGCAAGACCGGTACCGGCGACAACCGGATCGAGGCGATTGGCTCCGGCGGGCGGATTCTCAGCTCGAAGTCGATCAACCGCACCGCGACCTTCGTGTTCTACATCGGCGACCACCATTTCGGCACGCTCACCGCGTTCGTTCCGGGACGCTCGGCCGAGAATTTCAAATTCACCTCGGCCCTGCCGGTGCAGGTGCTCAAGGGCATGGCGCCGATCCTGATGCCTTACCTGCAACCGGGCAGCGACTCGCAATGTCTGCCGCCCGAGGCATCGAGAGTGGCTTCCCTGAATGCGCGCGCCTCTGTGCCGGATTGAAAACGCCCGGGTGTTATTTATATGTTTTAAACATTCCAATATTCAATCGGACCCGCTATTAAAACCGCACTTGTACAACCAGCTTTTAAACTAATCATTCCCATCCCCGAACGTTAGCCTTGAAACTTCCGACTGACTCAAGGCTTTAGCAATGACCGCAACAATTGAAAACAAAGGGCAACATTACGACTTGATTAAGTCGAACATCGACTCCGTTTTTCTCGATATGCAATTGCATCGAAGTCACGCACTGAGGCGAGTGCCCCTGCGCAATGAAAAGTGGATAAGCGCAGCACCGCCCAAGCACCTGGAACGCATGAACAATGCCAACAGGAAAGCCTGGAATGCACAAAACACGATCGACAATACACTCGCAAAACTGAAGGACATTCAGGCTTTCGCCGAACCTTTGCTGAAGGCAAAGCTGCTTGAAAAATTCAACATCGATGTCGACGTAAAAAATACTTATCTGCGGTTATACGTTTCCCGGGAAAGCAGCTGGTGGGCCATTCAAGTTATACCCGGCTATACCGCAAGAACAGTTTCATTGCTGGATGCAGCACTGCACAACTTTGCCTACGACGAAACATTCGAGAAACACTCCGCGTTCCTGGAAAAGACCGATGCGGCCCGTGAGCTGTTCGATATTTCACCGATCGACAAAATCATCAGTGTGAGCCAGTTCCAGTCACTGTGTCGGGAGCTGGATATCGGTGCGCAATACAAGGCCCACCTCGAAGAACATCTGCTCAACAGGGAGCCGGTCGCCCAGGCTTTTCTGAAACTGCAAGTCCAGCGCAGTCAGCAAGCGGCCCTAAAGGCAGCCGCGCACATTGCGCTGGCCAAAAAAGATATCGGCCGGCAGGCCCATTTGCTCATTCGGGACCTGCTCGAAGGTCAGGAGCACCTGAAGCTGGGCGAGCAAGCCATGAAGGTGTGCGAGCTGGGCATGATGGACCTGAACTTCACCGGGATCCTGATCATCCGGCCCGATCCCGATCAGAAGCAGCACTCGCAGACAATGATCGCCTACGTGCCACAGGATCCCGAACACCCGCTCAAGGAGTACCCCTCGACGATCGAATTCATGAACGAACTGAGCCGCCAGCTGAGAGACAACCAGACCGCGCAGTCCAGCGGTATCACGTATCGCCAGTTTTTCAGTCAGTTCGTCGATCACGAACAGCGCGGCCATTTCTTCGCCGACCTTCAACAGCGGCTCACTTACATCAAATGGTATCCAAAGGAACGAGGCGATCCCCGCCCCTCCTGGCGTGAAACGCCTGTGGACAAACCACAACTGCAATTCAGCGCGCCCCCGATCACCGAACCGCTGTGGACTTACCTCTACCAGCAACAACTCAACAAGATCCTCAACGACGCCCGAGTCATCGCCGTGTCCACAGCGGACGCAGACAGCCGCGCACGCTGGGCCTGGTGGGAAAACTTCAAGAAAATCGCTTCCGACATCTTCAGTGTGGCGTTGCTGGTCGTGACCCCTTTCGTGCCATTGCTGGGCGAAGCCATGCTGGCCTATACCGCGTTTCAAATCATCAACGAAGCGATCGAAGGGGTAGGAGATCTGATTCAGGGGCACTACGCCGAATTCGGCGAGCATGTGCTGGGTGTGATCACCGATATCCTGCAACTGGCGGCATTCAACGCCGGCTCGAACATCGGCAGTGCATTCCGGCTCAAATTGTCGCCCCTGGTCGAGAATATGAAACCGGTGCGTTCGATCGACGGCAAGACGCGCCTGTGGCACCCCGACCTCACGCCCTACGAGCAACTGGGCCTGGCGCTGCCAGAGACATCAAAACCCGATGCACTTGGCCTGCATCGTCATTCGGGCAAGACCTTCCTGCCCATCGAAGGCAAACACTACGAAGTGCAACTCGACCCGCAGGGCGAGACGCATCGCATCGTTCACCCGACACGCGCCCAGGCCTACTGGCCCGAAGCCCGGCATAACGGCCAGGGGGCCTGGACTCTGGAAGGCGAAAAGCCGCAAGACTGGGAGGGATCGCAACTGATGCAGCGTCTGGGGCACTCCACCGAGGGCTATAACCCCGCCGAACTGGAAAAGCTGCGCAGCATCAGCGGTACCTCCGACGACTCGCTGCGTCGCATGCACGTCGAAAACGCCGCCCCGCCTCCGTTGCTGGCTGACACCCTCACCCGCTTCAAGACCTGGGAACGTACCCGTGGCTTGAGCCACCTGGTGCGCACCGGACAGCCGCTGCCCGCCGGTTCGTTCTGGTTCGAGACCATCGCCCCAAGCTTGCCGGGATGGCCCGTCGAGAAGGGCTTGAGAGTCTATGAAAACGCGGACCTCAGTGGCGCCTTTCGCCAGTACGGTCATTCAGGCGTCACGCCTGAGAACACCCTGAACATCAGCCTGGCGGACATGACAAGCGGCCGACTGCCGGAGCGACTGACGGCGTTTTTGAGTGAACAGGACATGACTGCCCTGCTGGGCAGTCCCTATCCCCGCGACCGGCAGGTCCAGGCTTTGCGGGACAAACTGGCGCACGCCGTGGAAACCCGGACACCCGAGATTTTCGATTACCAATACCGTCTTCAGGACCGCTCCGACGATCCACAGGTGCACCTGCTGCAAAGCGAATTTCCACAACTGCCGTCCTCGGTGGCGCGTCCATTGCTGGAACGGGCAACGGATGGCGAGCGGCAAATCATCGCCGAACAACAGCGTATTCCGCTGCGCGTGAAGAACATGGCCCGTGAAAGCGCTTTCGAAACCCGTGCGACGCGCGCCGTCGAGGGCCTGCACGAACCCGCGCTGCTGGTACCGGATACCGAACGGCTCATCCTCAATACCCTGAAGATTCACACCGACACCTTCGGCGACTTGCGTATCGAAGTCCGGGACGGAACCCCTGACGGGCCACTACGTTCCAGCACCGGCCCCGAAGAAGCGGGCACCGTGCGCACGCTGATCAGAGACGATCGCGGCCGCTACGAAGTGTTGGATGCCGCTCAGCGAAAGCAGCATGACGCCGATGATTTCTATCAAGCTGTCCTGCTGGCCCTGCCCGAAGACAAACGTGCTGCGCTGGGCTATCGCACTGACCAGGGAGAAATGTTCAGACAATGGGTCACGGTCAAAACCGCCCCCCCGACCGAACGTCGGACTCTGCTCGCCCGCCCCCCCCTGCGCGCCGTTGTGCCACGGGACACCGAGTTGCTGCTACGAGGTCCGGGATTGTCGAAGGTCTGGCCGTTCGCGGAAAAAACCGTCGAAACCAAAGTGCAGGAGATGTATCCGCACTTCGATGAAAACGAGGTGGCCGCATTCACCCGCTCACTGCATGCCAAAGGCGACCCGCATCAGGAAATCGCACGCCTGAAACAGGAGCGCGAGGAGCTGAAGCAAAAACTCGAGAACTGGCGCCAGCGCTATCTGGAGGACTATGACCCGGATGACGGCGGACGCTTGCCGGACGCCTATTGGGATTACGAGCGCAAGGGTGGCAGGCTCATCGCGGAGCGCCTGATGGAGTGTTTCGACCGAAAGTCCGAGGTTTTCGGTGAACGCAGCTCCAGTCTGGAAGACGGGTATGCCCTTGACCTGTCCACGGAAGTCCTGCCAAGCGACCTCGAGCGCTGGTGGAAACAGATGCCGAATGATCTCAAACCCTTTCTGCAACAAGTCACTACGGTGAATCTGGATCGCCAGCAGTTCTCACCCGGACCAAGCGGCCTGCTCAAGGACTTCCCCAATCTGCAGCAGCTCAGCGCCAGAAACTGCGGTTTGAGAACGCTGCCCGACAGCATCGGCCAACAGCGTCAGCTCAGAACCCTGCGCCTGAGTGACAACATGATCGAACTGACTCCGCCCGCCATCGAACAGCTGCAGAACCTCGAGCATCTGGAAACCCTGAGACTGGACAACAATCCCCTGGGCGACTCGCCGCCCATTCAGCATATGCCGAAACTCAAGGTGCTGAACCTGGCCAATACGAATATCACCGCCTGGCCGGCGGGGCTGTTCAGCCATCCCAGGCCCAAGGGCTTTTTCCTCGATCTGCTGAAAAACCGGCTCCACTCGATTCCCGAAGTTGCCCCGGGCTCGGACAAGGCCTTTCTCATTGCCCGCACCCGGGTCGATCGGACAAAGCTTACGCCAGAGGTACGCAAGTCGTACGGACTGTACCGCGAATCAGTGGGGATGAGTCCCAGGGTAAGGTATCAGCAGCCCGCCGAAGATCTGATGTTGATGTGGATACCGCCCAGCGATGCATCGATGTACAGCGAATCTCCCGGTACCGGTGCCTATCGACCGGAGGCCTGGCACTATCTGGTGAACGAACCCGATTCCCTCGGCTTCTTCACCGTGCTGGAAGGACTTACTCGATCGGCCGACTACAAGCAGGGAGGCCGTGCGAAAGCGCAACTCACCGATCGTGTCTGGCGCATGGTCAATGCCATTGAAATCGACACCCCGTTACGCGAAGAACTGTTCCTCATGTCCACCGAACCCGAAGGTTGCGCAGATGCCGGTGCGCAGCTCTTCAACAACATGGGGGTGAAGGTGCTGGCTTCGGAGGCCCGGCACTTTTCAGTCAGCGCTGACGAAGTCGAAGGCAAGCTGGTGAAACTGGCCAAAGGCTCCGCCCGCCTTGAGCAAGTCACCGGGATTGCACGGGCCGATATCCGGCAAAGAGGAGGCAATCCCGATGAGGTCGAGGTCCACCTGGCTTATGAAACCGGGCTGGCCAAACGCCTGGAACTGCCATGGCAATCCGAAGCCATGAACTTTCGCCCGACAGCCGGCGTCACGGATAAAACCATCGATCAGGCATACGCTACGATCATCGACGCGGAAGCGGGCGACGGTCTGGTCAACCAGATGATCGAGCAACCCTTCTGGGAGCAATACCTGCGCAAGCAATATCCGAGTGATTTCGCTCGCAACACCGAGCTTCATCAGGACAAGCTGGAATTATTGTCCCTGACGAAGGAGTGGCAGGAAGCGCAAAGCCAGGGTCAGGAACCGACGGACGTGCTCAAGCGGCTTGTCAAACTGGCCGAAAAACTGTCCGTCCCGCTGGATGAAGTGCTGACCGGCGAGGAGATGAGTCAGGAAGAGTTCGAAAGCCGGCAACGGGACATCGGTTATCAGGAACGGGAACTGAGCAGACAACTGACGCGTGAAGCGATGGCCCGGGCTGGCATCTGATACACGTCAGCCCGCCCAGCCTCCGGAAGGCCCGGTTGCCAAGGCCTTCCCGGGGCAACACCCTGTGCCTACACTTCCGAATCCCAGATGACGGTGATGTCCCCCTTGTACGTACCCTTGACGCCGGGACGAAACATGAAATCCATGGCCTCCTGAGGCATCTCGAACCGCAGGTTGCCCGACTTGCGCTCCACGTAGTGGCCGGGCTGGAACGGCCCCACCCAGGCATTGTTCATCAACTGCACATTCCTGACCGGTACTCCGCCAGGCCCGGTAATACCGCCGGGCAGACTGAGCAGTGTGTGAACCCAGGTGGCGCCCGACTCTCCGACCAGGCGGCAATCGGGTCCGAAAACCTGGAAGGAATCACACTTCATCATGACCTTGAAAGGGGCGGAGGCGGAGATAAAAAAATTCTGGTCACGGTAGATCTGCGCAGGACGGCTGCCGTTGGCGAGCCAGCGCTGCCAGCCACCCTGAGGCTCCAGCGAGACCTTGTTTCCGCCCGGTGGCAGGTCGACTTTAAGGGTGTGCTGCACATCCAGAACAAAGTCCAGCATCAGGTGGCTGTCCACGGGCCTCAACAAAGGGCCGAAGTCGATTTGTCCACCCGAGCCAAGGATATAAGGTATCGAGCCGGTGTATTGCCCGGTGGACATTGTCAGAGGATTGGGTGTACGCAACTCGTAGGCGAAATCCAGTGTGGAAAACGCCATCGACGGAATCCGGTAGGCAGCGGCTTTGACGCAGGCTGCCTCGACCGGCGTTTTCCAGAAAAAGCCGAAGGTCGTGGCGGTGTAATAACCGACACCGGAATTCTGACAGGGGGGGGCTGCGTTGGCCCAGTTAGTCCCCCACAGCAAGCCATGGGCCTCAGCCGGGTCAGAAACCCCGACCAGACTGGTCGCCGGATCGCTCAGATAGTATTGGGAACCGACACCCATCATGCGCACCTCCACGATGGCTGTCTCCTGTGTATCCCGGTTGGTCACCACCGCCTGACGCCAGTTGGAAGGGACACGCAGCGACACCTCATCTCCGGGCATCAGAGAACGAATGGCCTGGAAAATCAGCGGCGTACGAATACTGAACATTTTATTGGCCGCACATTGCGCGGGATAATCCGCGCAATAGCCGCTGTTCGGCGTCGTGTTGATGAACATGTTTTTTCCGGGTTTGGAAGGGTCGGGTTGAAACACCGCCCGGATTTCCTGATTCGCAGCGTGCGTCACTGACATACCCAGCAGCGCAGCCAGGCCTATCCCTGCTGTGGATCTATTCATCGTTAAAAATCTTTGGCCGAACAATAAAGGGAGTCGGGTGATGTTCATGCGCCGGGTGCCCGTGCATTGAACAGCAGCATCACATTGCCGCTGTAGTCTCCTGGTCGATACCCACCGGCAGGCTTCACCGGTTCGATTTCCAGCAGGACCCGTTTACCGATGGCCGCGTCTTCCTTCGAGACCACTTCTCGCGGGGGCACCTCGGGTCCCAACACAACGCCATTGAAACTGACCTTGAGCCAGATCTCTTCACCCGAGCGGCCGTTCGACAGGTAGGCGGGGCTGTCCAGACGCGCCTCGATTGCACTGGTGTCGTGCCGCACGTCGAAATGCTTGCTCAGGGTGCTCAGAGTTTCGGAGGGATAGTCCCAGTGCAGTTGCTGCGTGCGATGCACCCAGTCCGGTTCGCTGGGAATGATGTAGAACGGCCGGCTCGGAATCGTCAGCGACACTTCGAAGACGTGTTCTTCCCGGGCCGCACCGGCCAGAGCACTCATCAGACTGCCGGCGACCATCAGCGCCAGGCGCGCGCATTGTTTGTTCATGTCTTTGTTACCTGCTGCGTCCTTGGAGGGCGGATCATCGACTCGCGACCTTGAGTGCTTTCTTGCTGTCACCCTCGATCAGAAAAAAGCGGTATTCACGCCCCTTCTCCTTGTCGAACCCGAACGACTTGCCAGCCAGGACATGGTGTTTGGTCACCGCCCCGCAATCGGTGTCATTGCTCAGCGAACAGCTCTTGAACTCATCGACGATCACCACGGAGTTGCCGTTGTTGCGCAGTTCGTAACGGCGGTCGTTTTCCTCCACGGTCGTCTGGAAGCGAGTGTCCTTGGGGCGCACGAACAGAATCGTGCCGAAGCCGGTCATCAGGTTCACCCCTGCCGACATGCTTTTGGCATAGTCCTCGCGCTCCTCGTCCCCCACCACGAAGGCGTCTTCCTTTTCCGGCACCACCGGTACGAAACGCACACGGAAGTAGCGCTCGCGTGTCCGCTCGCCCATGTACAGCAGTCGCGTTCCCTGCATGCCCTCGGCCGGAACGATCAAACGCGCCGGACTCGCCATCACGCCATCGCGAGAGCCTCCGTCGGCTGCATTTTCCAACGGGACTTCCTGCGGTTTGCCTTCGGCGTCGTAGACGATTTCCAGCACGTTCACCTTGACGAACGCCGTGCTGTCACCACTGTTGAACACACGTTTGAGGTAGGTGCTCTTGTTGCCGTCCAGATAGTCATACACCGTGCCGACATTGATTTGCGGCCCGGCCAGTACGGGCCCGCCAGGCAGACCGAGCAGTAAAAGCAGAAACAGGCGTGTCATCGTTTTCAACCCTTTTGAAAATGAAAAGAGATCGATCCGGCTCGTCAGATTTCCGAATCCCAGATAATGGTGATATGGCCCGTGAGCGTGTCGCTGACCCCGGGTTGCAGAAAACTATAGAAATATCGTTCGGGTATCTCGAAACGCAGGTTGCCCGCCTTGCGATCGACGTACTGAACAGGCTGGAACGGGCCAATCCAGGTGTTGTATTGCAATCTGCCGCTCCAGCCGTCGGCACCACCGGGGCCGGAGATCCCCGGCGGTACCGTCATCGTCGTTTCCACCCTGGCACTGCGTCCCGTCGGACTGCCCATATGGCATTCCGTACCGCCCAGAGAGTTGCATTGCATCATCACTTTGAAACGTGACGAGGCCGACAGGTAATACGGCTGGTCGCGGTAGATCCGGCTCGGTCGGCGACCGCTTTCCAGCCAGCTCTGCCAGCCGCCGGCAGGTTCCAGGGACACCTTGTTGCCACCGGGTGGCAGATCGACCTTCAGGGTGTGTTGAACGTCCAGGACGAAATCCAGCGTAAGAAGGCTGTCATCCGGATACATTTGCGAGCCGACGTCGAAGTCCCCTCCTGGCCCAAGGGTGTAATTCAAAGACCCGGTGTAGAGCCCGGATGACATGCGCAGCGGATTGGGTGTGCGCAGTTCATAGGCGAAATCCAGGGTTGGGAAAACCATCCCGGGAATGAGGTAAGCCGCCACCTTGGTACAGGCAGCTTCCACGGGGGTTTTCCAGAAGAACCGATAAGCAGTGGGCGAGTAAGCACCCACGCCGCTGTATTGACACGGAGCCGGTGCATAAACCCAACTGCTGGTGGTCCAGAGTTTTTGATGACCTTCAAGGATGTCCGATACACCGACCAGATTGGCGGCGCTGTCGCTCAGCTCGAACCGGGAGCCGATGCCCGTGACCCGCATTTCGACAATTTCGGTTTCCCGGGTGTCCTGATTGGTGACCGTCACTTGTCTCCAGCTGGCGGGCACTTTCAGTGAAAGTGGAAAGCCGGCCGTCATGAAGCGGCTGGAGGTGAAACGCACGGGCAACTCGATACTGAACACCTGGTTGTCGGCGCATTGTTCGGGATAGATGGCGCAATAACCGCTGCTCGGCGTCTTGTTGATGAACACGTTCTTGTTCGGATGCGCCGGATCGGGCTGAAACAGGGCGCGGATCTCCTGATTCACGGCACCTGCCGGAAAGGTGCTCGCCGCCGCGAGCAACCCGAGCCACCATGTAGACTTTTTCATGGATTCAACCTGCCTTCTGATCGGTTGCGTTGACATCGGCCAACGTATCGGGCGTGCAACGCAGATCACCGATCATCAACACATTGTTTTCGCTGCGGTGGCGGTCGGCGTCGAGGCGGAACTGGCAGAGCAGTTGTTGCCCCTGACGCACCTCCAGCGTGGGGGAGCCGGCGTTCATTTCCATCGAGAAGAAACCGTCGACCTCTGTCACCCCGCGACTGGCGTGGTTGATCACATGGTGGCCCTTGAGCGGACGTCCCTGGGCGTCGACCAGCCGCCCGAGCACGGTCATGGTTCTCATCACGCGCACCTTGCGGTACTCCACGCCGCCCTTGTTCATGTGATAGCGGGTGCGAGCCGGCTCGATCGTGGCGGCCGGAACGGTATTGCCCTCGAAGTCGAAGCTCACCGAACTGTTCTGATAAGCCGTGATCGGGATGAAGTTGCGGCCCGGTCTCAGCGGTGCGCTGCCGCCGCTGTAGTCATCGGCACGCAGCGCGATGTCATCGATATCGGACTCGACGTCGACAATCATGCCGGCGCCGCGCATGTCATGCTGGCTGGTCAGCACCATCCGCTCGCCGCCCATCACCAGTGTGCTGTCCAGGTTCAGACCGCCGGTGAAATTGCCGTTGTACGACGAGCGCTGCACGAAGCCGTCACCGTTGACCGAGTCCGTGCGAAAGCTCGCCAGGCTGGACAGGCCGAGGCCATAAGTGTCGCTGAGCGCGGTCACCGAGACGTTTTGCAGCACGTGATCCTGCAGATTCATGCGCCAGCCGAGGGATGCATTATTGTCGCGCCCACCCTCTCGCGCCGTGCGTGAGCCGATGCTGCCGGTGATCTGCTGACCCGGCCCGCCCAGCGCCAGATTCAGGCTCAGGTCGACCCCGCGATTGCGCGCATCGCCGCTGCTGAAGCTGCCGGGACGATCGAACAGCGAAAGCCGCCAGTTGGCATCGCTGCCGAACAGTACGGTGCGCTGAGTCCAGCCCAGATCCACGCCGAATCCTTCGGTGTTGCCTTCACTGTGGGACACACGGGCATTGATCGAGCTTTTACTGCTGACCCGGTGATTGAGTGCCAGCGATGAATTGCTGGTCTGGCCGATGAACACATTGCGCTGACGCACTCGCGTGCCGTCAGGCAGCGTGTCATAGATGTCGGTGGTATCCAGCCAACTGCGGTTATGGCTGATCACAAGGCTGCCGGCGCCGTAGTTGTAAAGCCCCTGCACGTCCAGACCGGTGCCGTGGTCTTCAGTCTGGTAAACGTTGGCGTACAGGCTGACGCTGTTGGCCAGCGTCCAGTCGATGGAGGTGCCGTATTGCAGCTTTTCGCGGATCTGGCGAGCCGAGAGTCCGAGAATCACCCGTGGGTGCCACAGGTAATTGATCGACGCCCCCGCCGTGGGGTCGCCGCTGGCCTGGCGGTCCCAGTTGCTGAGCAGCTTGGCTTCCTGCCCCGCGAACAGGTTGTAGC
Organism: Pseudomonas sp. GW456-12-1-14-TSB6; assembly: GCF_059424205.1. NCBI lineage: Bacteria > Pseudomonadati > Pseudomonadota > Gammaproteobacteria > Pseudomonadales > Pseudomonadaceae > Pseudomonas > Pseudomonas sp. GW456-12-1-14-TSB6. The sequence continues at coordinate 89,624 of NZ_JBWKZE010000022.1, read as the reverse complement.
GCCAGCGCTCGTCGAGGTTGCGCCAGTTGTTCGGCTTGTACACCAGCTCCTGGGTGGTCGAGGTGGTCTGGCCATCCTCGATCAGGCGCACTTCGACTTCATAGATTCCGCCGGGCAATGGCCGGGTGTCGAGGGTCTGCAAGCCTGCCGGCACCGACTGCGTATTGATCAACAGCCCGTCGCGATAGACCTCCACCGATGCCTGACGGTTGGCCGTCACATAGATGGGATAGATGCTCGGCTTTGGCGAATTGATCGCCAGGCTGTCCGAACTGCCGTACATCACGCCCACGGTCGTATCAGGACTTGTACCAAATGTGCGGGGCTGACGGGTCAGGCCTTCGGATGCCGGCGTGAAGTAGCCCAGACGCACGAAACTGCCCTGCAGCTCACGCTGCGTGTGCAGTTCATGCACGGCGTGATACAGCTGGTCATCCGGTCCGCCCAGACGGGCCAGCTGCATGTTGAATGTCTGGCTCCAGTTCCCGAGGCTGGCGCTGGCTTCCAGGCCGAAACGCCCGCCCAGATCCTGTTCCTGGCCACCATTGAGATTGAGCTGGTTGCGCACGATCAGACCGCTGCTGCCGCCGTCGGGCTGGTCATAGAAGCGCTTGGCCTCGGTGTCGCGCTCGGCGTTTTCGGTGACGATCGATACCAGCGAGCTTTCCAGGTTGTAGTGCACCGCCAGCATCTGTTCGGGGCACTGCCCGGTGCAGGCGCCGAGGGCAACCCCCGGTTTCAGGTAGCTGGCCCAGACGTCGCGTTCTGCAGCACTGAAACGACTGTCATGGGTATCGGTGAATTCCAGCAGTGTCAGGCGATCGTCACGGGACAAGACCACCATGGCCTCGCCCAGCGGTTGCTGATCGAGCTCCACCCGCACGGCCAGGGGAACATCAAAAAAGTGCTCTTCAAAATCCGTCGGCAAACCTTTGGCCTGAGCCAACAGGCTTCGCGGTGTCGTACCGGAAGCCGCAGGTGCCGCCACAGCTGCGGCACAAAACAGCAACGCAAGCGCAGCCGCGATGGGCGTCATCGGAAACATGAACAGTTACTCTGATTACAAAACACACAGGAAGCCCGACTGACAGAAAGTTCTGTCAGTCGGCTTTCGTTACTTTTCAGAAGTCAGAGCTTGACACCGGCCACCGGAGTAACAGCGTCAAACATCATGGTCACCGAACCGGTGTAGTCACCCGGAGTGTAGTTAGTGCCTTTGGCGGTAATACTTACCGGTGCACGATAGTTCACATCGGACTCGGCTTCACCGACGACCATTTGCGGAGTTTGGGTGAGCACCACATTATTGAACTTGACTTCCAGATCGATAACGCTCGAACCACCGACCAGTTTCGGTACACCTTCCAGAGAACCGTGTACCGAGCCGTTGTTGTTGCGCACATCGAAGAAGCCGTTGACCGGTTTCATGGTGCCGGTAATCGGGCTGAAGCTCATGTCCTGATCCTTGCTGACCAGGTCAGGGTCGACCGGCACCACGTAGAAACCGTTGGTTGGCACGTGGGCCACCAGGCTGATGGAGTGACGCGCTTCACCGGCGGCAAATACCATGGAAGAACCCAGTGCCAGTGCAGCCAGTGGAGCAGCCATTGCGATTTTCTTGAACATCATTCATACCCTGTCTTTTTAAAAGGATGGAGCATTGAAAGTTCAAAACAACGCTCGCCCGGACGGTTCGTGCCGGTTTGAACTTTCAACGCCGGGGCATGATCGACGGTTATCACCGGAAAGTAAGCAGGCAACTTCCCACGAACATGTAGTTAAACATGCTCACATCCAGAAAGAAAAAACGCGCATTTTCAAATATTCGTGTCACTAACTGTAAGCCAGACCCTACATACACTTTCTGATAAAAAACCATACAGCAATTGCAACTAACAAACCCGGCGATAATGGCACTTTCTAGAGCATATGCTCAATCATTTATAGAGTGACAACTTTAACTTTGTGGTCATTGCGTTTACAGAAAGCCACTCGCTTCGTGGGCTCGCGAAAAAGCTCTTGAGGCTGGGCAGCCACTCGTCAGGGCGCAAGCGCGATGTGAAAAAAACGCTTGCCGCAACTTAAAGATATATCTTACGTTGTATCTAAATATGACGAGAGAAGACTGAAATGAGAGACCATCATTCCCCCCACCGCGAGCATGGCGACAGCCGTGACGGCTTCGAAAAACGCCACGGCCGCGAGCGCGGCGGTCGCGGACCACGGGTGTTTGCCCCCGGCGATCTGAAACTGCTGTTGCTGGCGCTGATCGCCGAACAGCCCTGCCATGGCTACGACCTGATCCGCCAGATCGAAACCATGTTCGACGGCGCCTACAGCCCCAGCCCCGGCGTGATCTACCCGACCCTGACCTTCCTTGAAGAAAGCGAAATGATCAGCGGCGATGCCGAGGGCGGGAAAAAACGCTACGCCGTGACCGATGCCGGTCGCCAGTCCCTGAGCGAACAGGCGGTGGCCCTGGACGGCGTGCGCATGCGCATCGACGTCAGCAAGCGCTCGCTACGCGGCCACGACCGGCCGCCGGAAATCCATGAAGCGGTGCACAACCTGCGCCATGCCCTGCAGATGCACCACGGACGCTGGAGCCCGGAAGAAATCCTGCGGGTGCGCGACCTGCTCAACGACACCGCCAAAGCCATCGTCGACGGCCCCGCCGTTCAATCTGCCCCGGAGAAAGCCGAATGACCGCAGTCGATACCCAAACCATTCACCGCGTCATGCATGAAATCAAACGTCGTCGCCTGGAAGTCTTGCGCGTCGTCGACCTGACTCCGCGCATGCGCCGCATCACCCTCGGCGGGCCGGAACTGGCCGGCTTCATCAGCCTCGGTACCGACGATCACGTCAAACTGCTGTTCCCGCAGAACGCCGAACAGGCCGCGGCGCTGGAAACCCTGGTGCTCGGCGCCGGCAAGAGCGACGTGCCGATGCCGGAAATGCGCGACTACACCCCGCGCCGCTACGACCTCGACAAGCTTGAGCTGGACATCGACTTCGTCCTGCACGGCGACGGCCCTGCCTCGACCTGGGCGGAACAGGCCAAGCCCGGGCAATTCCTGCACATCGGCGGCCCGCGTGGCTCGATGATCGTGCCGGACATTTTCGACAGCTACCTGCTGATCGGCGACGAAACCGCCCTGCCCGCCATCGCCCGCCGCCTAGAAGGGCTGGCAGCCAATCGCAAGGCGCTGGTGGTGATCGAAGTGGAAAACGGCAAGGAGCAGCAAACCCTGGAAAGCGCGGCGCAGGTCAATGTGATCTGGGTTTTGCGTGAGGGTGGCAAGGACAATCTGCTGACGACCGTCAAACAGTTGCAGGTGCCCAAGGGCAATCTGTATGCGTGGGTGGCGACCGAGACCAAGGTTTCGCGGCAGATCCGCCGGGTGCTGCTCGATGAGCACGGACTCGACGAGAAGTTCGTCAAAGCGGTCGGTTACTGGCGCGCCGAGGGCTCCGAAGAGGAGTGAATACGAGCGGCGGCGCTGCTAAAGGCGCCGCCCCTGCCAGCGGTCGATGCCAATCACCAGCAACGCAATCAGCACAAACCCCAGCAGAATCCCCCCGGCATTGACGAACACCTGTGGATAACCCAACAGCGCCACGTCAATGAACGGGTACGCGTAAGCCCCCAGCAAATGCCCGCGCAACAGCGCATAGGCGAAGTACACCAGCGGATAAATCAGCCACAGCGGCAGGTGCTTCAGACGCAAGCTGCCCTTCGGCACGCACAACCACCAATAAGCCAGAAACAGCAGCGGCATCACGTCGTGGAGCAATTCGTCGGCGATAAATTGCCAACCCTGCGGATGCCACAGATGTCGTAGCAGAATGCTGTAAGCCAGGCCCACCACCGCAATACTGACGGCAATCCCGCTGCTGACCCACGGTTGCAGAAACCAGCGCCGCGCAGCGGATTCGCGCTCGGTCACCGCGCAGGTCAGCACCACCGCCACCAGGGTGTTGGTGAGCACGGTGAAGTAACTGAAAAAACTCACCAGCCCGCCCAGCAGACTGGCGCCGACGCTCAGCCGGGCGAAGAAAATCAGGTACAGCTGAATCACCAGCCCGGCCCAGCCCAGCACCGCAGCCGAAGTAATCAGGCGTCGCCGCAATACGGCGTCCATCTCAGAGTGGTCGCTTGGTGCGCATCAGTTTCACGTACAGCCGCTCGACTTTCTCCCGCGCCCATGGCGTCTTGCGCAAAAAGGTCAGGCTCGACTTGATGGTCGGATCGCTCTTGAAGCAACGGATGTCGATGCGCTCGGCCAGGCCCGACCATTCGTAGTGGGTCACCAGTGCATTGAGGATCTGTTCGAGGGTCACGCCGTGCAGCGGATCGGGGTTGTGGTCGTTCATGCCGGGCCTTTGGGCGAAGTGAAAATACAGAAGCCGCGCACCTTAGCCGAGGGCATGGGCGGGTGGAAGCCCTTGGGTTAAATGTAGGCCAACCGGAGAAGATCGCAGGTCTGCGCCAATGCCCGCAATGCGCTGTATTGCCGCACTGTTACCGAATCCGAAAGGGTTCATGTCAGCAAAAGCCCTTTGTGTTTTTGTAACAGGACATTATCCTGCCGCCCTTCTGCTGAACCGCTTCACTGCCTGCGTCAAATCGTAGCGGCCAGCTTATCCCCCAAAAAGATCAAGAAAGACCCTATTCATGCCCGATTTTCCGTTCTCCCGAGACAGCGCTATCTCCACCCTGCGCCTGATCGGCGGCTGCACCGCCCTTGGCCTCGCCACCTGCACTCAGGCCGCCCCGGCCTTCGACAGTGAATCATCGTGGATGCTCGGTGACTGGAACGGCACCCGCAGCGAACTCGCGGCAAAAGGTATCGACTTCAAGCTCGACTACACCGGCGAAATGGGCAGCAACCTGCACGGCGGCTACGACCACGACCGCACCGCGCGCTACAGCGACCAATGGGGCCTCGGCACCCATCTGGACCTGCAAAAACTGCTGGGCTGGAACGACGCTGAATTTCAGCTGACCGTGACCAAACGCAGCGGCAACAACATCAGCAACGACCGCATCAACGACCCGCGCGTCGGCGGCTTCACCTCGGCCCAGGAAGTCTGGGGCCGTGGCCAGACCACCCGCCTGACGCAGATGTGGTACCAGCAGAAATTCTTCGACCAGAAGCTCGACATCAAGGTCGGCCGCTTCGGCGAAGGCGAAGACTTCAACAGCTTCCCGTGCGACTTCCAGAACCTGGCGTTCTGTGGCTCGCAGGTCGGCAACTGGGTCGGCGGTATCTGGTACAACTGGCCGGTCAGCCAATGGGCGCTGCGCGTCAAATATCACCTGACGCCAGAGCTGTACGCGCAAGTCGGCGCTTATGAGCAAAACCCGTCGAACCTCGATCGTGGCAATGGCTTCAAGCTCAGTGGCAGCGGCACCCAGGGCGCGATCCTGCCGATCGAACTGGTGTGGAAACCGAAGCTCAACGGCCTGCCGGGCGAATACCGCGCCGGTTACTACTACAGCAACGCCAAGGCCACCGATGCCTATAAAGACAGCAACGGCCAGCCCGCTGCCCTGAGCGGCGAAGCCTATCGCAGCGCTTCGAGCAAGCATGGCGTGTGGCTCGGCGTGCAGCAGCAGATCACCAGCGTGGCCAGTGACAACTCCCGCGGTCTGAGCGTGTTTGCCAACGGCACGATGCATGACAAGAAGACCAACGCCATCGACAACTACGTCCAGGCCGGTGTGGTCTACAAGGGCCCGTTCGACGCCCGCGCAAAAGATGACATCGGCTTCGCCCTGGCCCGCGTCCACGTCAACCCGGCGTACCGCAAGAACGCCGAGGCGACCAACCAGGCCCGCGCTGTCTACGACTACGACGATCCGTCCTTCCTGCCCCCACAGGACACCGAATACAGCGCCGAACTCTATTACGGCGTGCACGTCACCAACTGGCTGACCGTGCGCCCGAACCTGCAATACATCCGCCATCCGGGCGGTGTGGACAAGGTCGACGACGCGCTGATCGGCGGGATCAAGATCCAGTCGTCGTTCTAATCCAGCGCACGCGGCTCAGTCCTGCGAAAGAAATTCGATAGCAAGACAAGTTTTTATCTGAACCATGCCTGCGCCCAATCGTCATCTAAAGTGACTACAGCGCGGGACTACATAAACGTCACGGAGAATCACACTATGAGCACTGAAGGTGCTTCGAGTCGAAGCCGTCTTCTGCCGAACCTGCTCGGCATTCTGCTTCTGCTGATGGGCCTGGCCATGCTGGCCGGGGGAATCAAGCTGAGTACGCTCGGCGGCTCGCTGTATTACCTGCTGGCCGGTATCGGCATCACGCTGACCGGCATTCTGATGCTGATGCGTCGCCGCGCAGCATTGGGCCTGTACGCCATCGTGCTGTTCGCCAGCACCGTCTGGGCGCTGTGGGAAGTCGGCCTGGACTGGTGGCAACTGGTGCCGCGTCTGGCGCTGTGGTTTGTCCTCGGTTTTGTGATGCTGCTGCCGTGGTTCCGTCGTCCGCTGCTGCTCGCAGGCCCTGCGCCGATGGGCACCGGCGGCCTGACCGTGGCCGTGATTCTGGCCGGCGTCACCGCCCTGGCCAGCCTCTTCACCCACCCGGGCGAAATCTTTGGTGAACTGGGTCGCGACACCGCCGACACCACCAGCACCGCGCCAGCCATGCCTGATGGCGACTGGCAGGCCTATGGCCGCACCGAGTTCGGTGACCGCTACTCGCCACTCAAGCAGATCACCCCGGCCAACGTCGGCAAACTGCAGGAAGCCTGGCGCATCCAGACCGGCGACCTGCCGACCGCCGATGACCCGGTCGAGCTGACCAACGAAAACACCCCGCTCAAAGCCAACGGCATGCTCTACGCCTGCACCGCCCACAGCAGAGTGCTGGCGCTGGACCCGGACACCGGCAAGGAACTGTGGCGCTTCGACCCGCAGATCAAAAGCCCGGTCGGCTTCAAGGGCTTCGCCCACATGACCTGCCGTGGCGTGTCGTACTACGACGAAGCCGCTTACGCCAAGTCTGAAAACGCAGCCTCCGCTGTCATCTCCGAGGCCGGCAAAGCCGTCGCCCAGGCCTGCCCGCGTCGCCTGTACCTGCCGACTGCCGATGCACGCCTGATCGCACTGAATGCCGACACCGGCAAGATCTGCGAAGGCTTCGGCACCAACGGTGTGGTTGACCTGACCCAGGGCATCGGCCCGTTCACTGCCGGTGGTTACTACTCGACTTCGCCTGCCGCTATCACCCGTGATCTGGTGATCATGGGCGGCCACGTGACCGACAACGAATCGACCAACGAGCCATCGGGCGTGATCCGCGCGTTCGACGTGCGTGACGGTCACCTCGTCTGGAACTGGGACAGCGACAAGCCAGACGCCACCGAGCCTTTGGCGCCAGGCGAAACCTACAGCCGCAACTCGGCCAACATGTGGTCGCTGGCCAGCGTCGATGAAAAACTCGGCATGGTTTACCTGCCACTGGGCAACCAGACCCCGGACCAATGGGGCGCCGACCGCACCCCGGGCGCCGAGAAATTCAGCGCCGGCATCGTGGCTCTGGACCTGGCCACCGGTAAAGTGCGCTGGAACTACCAGTTCACCCACCACGACCTGTGGGACATGGACGTCGGCAGCCAGCCAACCCTGCTGGACATGAAAACCGCCGACGGCATCAAACCTGCGCTGATCGCCCCGACCAAACAGGGCAGCCTGTACGTCCTCGACCGTCGTGACGGCACGCCGATCATTCCGATCAAGGAAATCCCGGTTCCCCAAGGCGCCGTGAAAGGCGACCACACCGCCCCGACCCAGGCCCGTTCGGACCTGAACCTGCTGGCCCCGGAACTGACCGAAAAAGCCATGTGGGGCGCCAGCCCGTTCGACCAGATGCTGTGCCGCATCCAGTTCAAGGAACTGCGCTACGAAGGCCAATACACGCCTCCGTCGGAACAGGGCAGCCTGATCTACCCGGGTAACGTCGGTGTGTTCAACTGGGGCGGCGTCTCGGTCGACCCGGTTCGCCAGATGCTGTTCACCAGCCCGAACTACATGGCCTTCGTCTCGAAAATGGTGCCTCGCGAAAAAGTCGCGGCCGGCAGCAAACGCGAGAGCGAAACCGCTGGCGTTCAACCGAACACCGGCGCGCCATACGCGGTGATCATGCACCCGTTCATGTCGCCACTGGGCGTACCGTGCCAGGCTCCGGCCTGGGGCTACGTCGCCGGTATCGACCTGACCACCGGCAAAGTCGTCTGGAAACGCAAAAACGGCACCAGCCGCGACAGCTCGCCAATCCCGATCGGCTTCACCCTGGGCGTGCCAAGCATGGGCGGCTCGATCGTCACTGCCGGCGGCGTCGGCTTCCTCAGCGGCACCCTCGACCAGTACCTGCGCGCCTACGACGTGAACACCGGTAAAGAACTGTGGAAATCGCGTCTGCCTGCCGGCGGCCAAGCGACCCCGATGACCTACACCGGCAAGGACGGCAAGCAATACGTCCTGCTCGTGGTGGGTGGTCACGGTTCGTTGGGCACCAAGATGGGTGACTATGTGATTGCGTACAAACTGCCGGAATAAGTTTTAGCGGCGGTAAAGGAAAGGCGATGCCCTGAGAGGGGTGTCGCCTTTTTTTGTGGGCTGCGTATTTTTAAACGGGGTGTTTATGTCCTACAGACGGGGTGTTTGCAGGGGATGTTTCTGACATGTCGCGTCGGTTGTGGCTCGGAAATGGGGTGGATAGGCTTTGGGGGTCGCTGAAACATTCAGCGAACGGGCGTCGCAGTCCGTGCAGTTCACTTGGTGCATAATCGCCACCCCAAACTGGAGTGCTTCGGTATTTCTCGTTTGCTTATGGTGGCTGTGCGCGGGATACCTTCGGGTATGCCGGGTTTTCAGGTGGACCGGTCTGCGACCCCGCGCACAGCTACCACCCTCCGTCGCGTCGCAGCGATTCGTGGTAGCTCAAATTGCCACTTGGAGTTCCATCATGAAAAAACCAACACCCAATCCTCCCGAATCAAACGACACCTCACCCTACGAATCCGCCGATTCGAAGAAACTCCACGAAGCCGCCGAACGCGCGCTCGACCACCATTTCAATCCGATTCCAAAAAAATGCCCCGGCCGCCGACCGAGCCAGATGTTCCAGATATCGCCAGACATGGACGATGAAAGCCTGTTGGCCCATGCCTGTGAGTCCCTGGCCACCGCCAGCGTCATGGCCAGTGATGTAGCGGCTTTTGTCGATACGCCGCAGCGACATCGGATCCTCGGGATTCAGCAGGTGATCATGCTGGCGGAACTGGCGGTGAATCGGGTGCTGGATAACGTCGAAGTACAGCGTTACCCGACACACAGCTAAGTCGCCCTGACGGAATCGACTGCCAGCCACAGACCGCATTCGCTGGCAGATCGATTGGGACGCAGAGCGTCCCGGGCTGCATTCCCACGCAGAGCGTGGGAACGATCAATAACGTCGAGGTCAGTCGATATCCGGCATAAATGCTGATGAGGTCTCTGCGGGAGTCAGGCTTGTGGTGAGTCAGTCAGGACGCTGCCCTCACCCTAGCCCTCTCCCGGAGGGAGAGGGGACTGACCGCGTTGTCTGGGAGAGGTACGCCGACGTGAGATACCGAGTCGAACTCAGGTCTTAGAGCCCCAATCGGCTCCCTCCTCCTCTCACCATCACCTTCTCCCTCTGGTCTTCCCTGGTCTTCCCTGGTCTTCCCTGGTCTTCCCTGGTCTTCCCTGCTCTTCCCTGCTCTTCACCACTCAACACGATGAGCGTTAGCTCGAGTAAAGCTCTTGACGTGCCGGCCCCATCGGAAGGCTGAGTGGAGGGATTTATCCGGGGGTGGGAGCGCAGCGACCGTGCGGCGCAGCCGCATGCATCGAGAGGAGGTGCAGCGAAGCAAACCGTAGGCGATGCCCCCGGATGAATCCCGGAACGAAGGGACGCCGAGCCACAGCGAGGCGCCGAACGCAGGGGCCAAGACCTTTGGTTACTTTGGGGCGTTTGCCAAAGTGACCCGCTGTAAGAGCGGAACCGCCAGCCGCAACACCCGCAGAAACGGATATGCACACAACCCCAATACAGCATGGCCGGCCCAAAGGCCGCCAAGCCCAACCCCCAAAACCCTGTCAAAACCCTGAACACACAAGCAGAAACACCCACCCCCATTGAAACCACCCAACCCCTGCCCCATCTAACAGCCATACCCAATTGCGCAGGTGCCCCATGAGCGACCAGCAAGAATTCCCCGAGAACCCCGACGACATCACCGAAACCGACGCCGAACACATCGAACACCACGTCCCCGGCAAAGGCCTGGCCCTGCCCGGCCAGAACCTGCCGGACAAGGTCTACATCATCCCGATCCACAACCGCCCGTTCTTCCCGGCCCAGGTCCTGCCGGTCATCGTCAACGAAGAACCCTGGGCCGAAACCCTCGAACTGGTCAGCAAATCCGAACACCACTCCCTGGCCCTGTTCTTCATGGACACGCCCCAGGAAGACCCGCGCCACTTCGACACCAAGGCGTTGCCGCAATACGGCACCCTGGTCAAGGTGCATCACGCCAGCCGCGAAAACGGCAAACTGCAATTTGTCGCCCAGGGCCTGAGCCGCGTACGCATCAAGACCTGGCTCAAGCACCATCGCCCGCCGTATCTGGTGGAAGTCGAATACCCGCACCAGCCCACCGAGCCGACCGACGAGGTCAAGGCCTACGGCATGGCGCTGATCAACGCGATCAAGGAACTGCTGCCGCTCAACCCGCTGTACAGCGAAGAGCTGAAGAACTACCTCAACCGCTTCAGCCCCAACGATCCGTCGCCGCTGACCGACTTCGCCGCCGCCCTCACATCGGCGACCGGCAATGAACTGCAGGAAGTGCTCGACTGCGTGCCGATGCTCAAGCGCATGGAAAAAGTCCTGCCGATGCTGCGCAAGGAAGTCGAAGTCGCGCGCCTGCAAAAAGAAATCTCCGCCGAAGTGAACCGCAAGATCGGCGAGCATCAGCGCGAGTTCTTCCTCAAGGAACAGCTCAAGGTCATCCAGCAGGAACTCGGCCTGACCAAGGACGACCGCAGCGCCGACCTCGAACAGTTCGAGCAGCGTCTGGAGGGCAAGGTCCTGCCGACGCAGGTGCAGAAACGTCTCGAAGAAGAGATGAACAAGCTGTCGATCCTCGAAACCGGATCGCCGGAATACGCGGTCACCCGCAACTACCTCGACTGGGCGACCTCGGTGCCATGGGGCGTGTACGGCGAGGACAAGCTTGACCTCAAGCACGCGCGCAAGGTGCTCGATAAACACCACGCCGGCCTCGAGGACATCAAGGACCGGATCCTCGAATTCCTCGCGGTGGGTGCCTATAAAGGCGAAATCAGCGGCTCCATCGTGTTGCTGGTCGGCCCGCCGGGCGTGGGTAAAACCAGCGTCGGCAAGTCCATCGCCGAATCCCTCGGCCGGCCGTTCTACCGCTTCAGCCTCGGCGGCATGCGCGACGAAGCCGAGATCAAGGGCCACCGCCGCACTTACATCGGCGCGCAGCCGGGCAAACTCGTGCAGGCGTTGAAAGACGTCGAAGTGATGAACCCGGTGATCATGCTCGACGAGATCGACAAGATGGGCCAGAGCTATCAGGGCGACCCGGCCTCGGCGCTGCTGGAAACGCTTGATCCGGAACAGAACGTCGAATTCCTCGACCACTATCTGGACCTGCGGATGGACCTGTCGAAAGTCTTGTTCGTCTGCACCGCCAACACATTGGATTCGATCCCCGGCCCGCTGCTGGACCGGATGGAAGTGATTCGCCTGTCGGGCTATATCACCGAAGAAAAAGTCTCCATCGCCAAGCGTCACCTGTGGCCAAAACTGTTGGAAAAGGCCGGTGTGTCCAAGGGCAGCCTGAGCATCAGCGACACCGCCCTCAAGGCTTTGATCGACGGTTACGCCCGTGAGGCCGGCGTGCGCCAGCTGGAAAAACAGATGGGCAAACTGGTGCGCAAAGCGGTGATGAAGCTGATCGAGGATCCGAAAGCGGTGATCAAGATCGGCCCGAAAGACCTCGAAGCGTCCCTCGGCCATCCGGTGTTCCGTAACGAGCAGGTGCTGTCCGGCACTGGTGTGATTACCGGTTTGGCCTGGACCAGCATGGGCGGCGCGACCTTGCCGATCGAGGCCACGCGGATTCACACCCTCAATCGTGGTTTCAAACTCACCGGGCAACTGGGCGATGTGATGAAGGAGTCGGCGGAGATCGCCTACAGCTACGTCAGTTCGCACCTCAAATCCTTCGGTGGCGATCCGAAATTCTTCGACGAAGCCTTCGTTCACCTGCACGTGCCGGAAGGCGCGACACCGAAAGACGGCCCGAGCGCCGGCGTGACCATGGCCAGTGCCCTGCTCTCCCTCGCCCGTAACCAGCCGCCGAAAAAAGGTGTGGCGATGACCGGCGAGCTGACGCTGACCGGGCATGTACTGCCGATTGGCGGGGTTCGCGAGAAGGTGATTGCGGCGCGGCGGCAGAAGATATTCGAACTGATTTTGCCGGAGCCGAATCGCGGAAACTTTGAAGAGTTGCCGGACTACCTGAAGGAAGGGATCACCGTGCATTTCGCCAAGAAGTTTGCGGATGTGGCGAAGGTGCTTTTTTGATTTCGTCTTGAGGTATTGAGGGGGGCTGGCATCGTAGCCCCTCACCCCAGCCCTCTCCCGGAGGGAGAGGGAGCCGAGTGGGGGATATTTAAGAGATACGCCGACCTGAAAGCTCTTCACTGAATCCGTAATCAACTCGATCTTTCAGGTCGATGTATCCCAAAAGACACCTCGGTCGGTCCCCTCTCCCTCTGGGAGAGGGTTAGGGTGAGGGCCGGCGATGCTGAAGAATGACGCCAAGCCTGGCGTTGTCACACTTTGTCTCATCTTCAGTTATGCTCGCCGTTCGTCGCCAACGCCGGAGCCGCTGAATTCATGTCCCCCCTTCGCCTGTTTGTCCCGCTGTCCATCGCCCTGCTGGCCGCCTGCACCACGCAACCGAAAACCAACGTGACCGTGGAAAAACAGAGCCAATGCCCGGTGCGGCTGACCAACGGGCAAAACCTGATCGTCACGCTCCCGAGCAACCCCACCACCGGCTACCGCTGGGCCATCCAGGATTCTGCCGGCGGCGTATTGCGCGCCCTCAGCCCCGAGGTCTACAGCAATCCGGAAGATGCCGGCGTGGTCGGCGCGGCCGGTCTCTCGACCTGGCGCTTCCAGGCTTTCGCCCCCGGCACCGGGCGCCTGCGCCTGACTTCGCAGCAACCGTGGGCGCCGGAAGTGTTGCCGGTGGAAACCTTTGACTGCGCCATTTCGGTGAACTGATCGTGGGCTGGCTGATCCTCGCGCTGATGGGCGCCGTGACCTTTCTCTATGGCCTCAGCACCCATGCGGCGCTGCTGTGTCTGCTGGTCAAACCGTTGCCGGTATTGGCCCTGCTTGGCTGGTTGCATGATGCGCCGCCCAGCGACTATCGCCGCTGGATCAGCCTCGGTCTGATTTTCTCGTTGATCGGCGATGTGCTGCTGGCGTGGCCGGGGGATTTGTTCGTGTTTGGCCTGGGTGCGTTTCTGGTCGCGCATCTGGCGTATCTCAAGGCTTACCTCAGCGATTGCCGGCGCTTGGCCCTGCTGCCACTGATCCTGGCGCTCAGTGTCGGCGCTGTGCTGTTGGGCATCCTGATCTCCAGCGGATTGGGGCCGCTGACCGTGCCGGTGATCGTTTACGGAACGGCCATCAGCGCCATGCTCTGGCGCGCCCTGGCCCGGCTCGGCAGCGGCGTACCTCAGCGTTCGGCGTTGCTGGCGGCGGGCGGCGCGGTGGCGTTCGTGTTCTCCGATAGCGTGATCGGCATCAACCGGTTCGTGTCACCGTTCAATGCGGCGCCTTATATCATCATCCTCAGTTACTGGCTGGGGCAGTGGGGGATTGCGGCATCGGCGTTCTCCCAAACCAAACGTCCCGACCTCTGAAACCGATCGTTACTACGCGCTGCGTCTTTGCGTAAGTGACGCAGAGCGTCACGGGATGCATTCCCACGCGGAGCGTGGGAACGATCACCCGCTGCAAAGCGGTTTATCAGACAACCCGCGCATCTGCGCGCCAGTTTGGCTAAAATGCCGGCCTTTTCATCGACACCGCCGGAACCGCCGTGAGCAAAGAACCCGATCGCATTTTCGCCCAGCCGATGGCCCAGGTGCCTGACTTCGCCTTCAACGAAGACGTGGTGCGGGTGTTCCCGGACATGATCAAGCGTTCGGTGCCGGGTTACCCGACCATCGTCGAAAACCTCGGTGTGCTCGCAGCGCAGTTCGCCCAACCGAACAGCGTGCTCTACGACCTCGGCTCATCGCTCGGTGCGGTGACCCAAGCCCTGCGTCGCCATGTGCGCACCGACGGTTGCCGGGTGATCGCGGTGGATAACTCGGCCGCCATGGTCGAGCGCTGCCGCGAATACCTCAACGGTCAGGATTCGATGTTCCAGGAGTTGCTGCCGGTCGAAGTGATCGAAGGCGACATCCTCGCCCTCGATTTCAAACCAGCTTCGGTGGTGGCGCTGAACTTCACCCTGCAATTCATCGCCCCGGATCAGCGCACGGCGCTGCTCTCGCGCATTCGCCAATCGTTGCTGCCGGGCGGCGCGCTGATTCTGTCGGAGAAGCTGCGTTTCAACGATGCCGAAGAACACGCGCTGCTGACCGACCTGCACGTCGCGTTCAAACGCGCCAACGGCTACAGCGAACTGGAGATCGCCCAGAAGCGCAGCGCCATCGAAAACGTCATGAAGCCCGACAGCCTCGAAGAACACCGCGAGCGCCTGCTGGCCGCCGGGTTCTCGAAAGTCGTGCCGTGGTTCCAGTGTCTTAACTTTGCCTCGTTGATTGCCTTGCCATGATTGATCTGTCCCCCCTCGCCCGCCGTCTGGCCGGCACGCCGCTGGCCGAATGGGCCAGCACCCTGCAAGTGCAGCTCGACAAGAAAATGGAAAAAGGTCACGGCGATCTGGAGCGCTGGCAAAGTGCGCTGGACGCCCTGCCGAAGATCCAGCCGACCGAAGTCGACCTGCTCGACGGCCTGAAACTTGACACCGATTGCGACGACGAAACCCGCGCCCAGATGCGCACCGCGCTGATGGGCCTGTCGCCGTGGCGCAAGGGGCCGTTCGATCTCTTCGGCGTGCACGTCGACACCGAATGGCGCTCGGACTGGAAGTGGTCGCGGGTCTCCCCGCATCTGGATCTGAAGGGCAAACGCATCCTCGATGTCGGTTGCGGTAACGGCTACTACATGTGGCGCATGCTCGGTGCCGGCGCCGACAGCGTGATCGGCGTCGATCCGAACTGGCTGTTCTTCTGCCAGTTCCAGGCAGTGCAGCGTTATCTGTCAGAGCCGAATGCCTGGCACCTGCCGTTCCCGTTCGAAGACCTGCCGCCGAATCTGGAAGGCTTCGACACGGTGTTTTCCATGGGCGTGTTCTATCACCGCCGCTCACCGATCGAGCATTTGCTGGCACTGAAGGATTGCCTGGTGAAGGGTGGCGAACTGGTGCTGGAAACGCTGGTGGTCGAAGGCGACAAACATCAAGTGCTGGTGCCGGAAGACCGTTATGCGCAGATGCGTAATGTGTGGTTCCTGCCGTCGGTGCCGGCGCTGGAATTGTGGCTGCGTCGTGCCGGTTTCACCGATGTGAAATGCGTGGATGTGAGCACCACCACCGTTGAAGAACAGCGCGGGACCGAGTGGATGAAGTATCAGTCGTTGAGCGACTTCCTTGATCCGGATGATCACAGCAAGACGATCGAAGGGCTGCCGGCGCCGATGCGGGCGGTGATTGTCGCGAAGAAGTAAATCTTCCAAACACCACAAAACCTGTGGGAGCGAGCCTGCTCGCGATTGGATCTGACAGCCACGAAGTATTGAATGTCAGACCGCTATCGCGAGCAGGCTCGCTCCCACATTGGTTTTGTGTTCAGTCTGCCGGTTTCGCGCGCCGCGCCCTGAAGAACTCGGTCAACACCGCCCCACACTCCTGCGCCAGCACCCCGCCTTCATACAACACTCGATGGTTGAGAAAGCCCTGAGTGAAGAACTGCCCCTGGCTCTGCACAATTCCGGCCTTGGGCTCCAGCGCGCCGTACACCACACGCGCAATCCGCGAATGCACGATCAGCCCGGCGCACATGCTGCACGGTTCCAGCGTCACGTAGAGCGTGCTGCCCGGCAGACGATAGTTGCTCACAGCCTGAGCGGCGGCGCGGATCGCGACCATTTCCGCATGGGCACTCGGGTCACTGGCGCTGATCGGGCAGTTGAAGCCGCGACCGATGATTTCACCGTCCTGCACCAGCACCGCACCCACCGGCACTTCGCCGAGGGCCGCGCCTTGGGCCGCCAACTCCAGCGCCTCGCGCATGAAGTCGCGGTCACGGCTGCGGTCGATGATCGCCGCGGGGCGAATCTGGCGCATCACTTCACCTCGATGGCGGCCATCAGGCCGGTTTCCATGTGATCGATCACGTGGCAGTGGAACATCCACACCCCCGGGTTATCCGCCACCAGCGCTACTTGAGCGCGCTCGTTCTTGCCCAGCAGATAGGTGTCGGTGAAGTACGGCACGATCTTGTGCCGGTTCGACGCAATCACCTTGAAGCTCATGCCGTGCAGGTGGATCGGGTGCTGGTACTGGGTCATGTTCTTCAGTTCGAAAATATAGCTCTGGCCCAGTTTCAGGCTGGCGATCGGCCGGTCAGCGCAGGTCTTGTCGGTGATGTCCCAGGCCTTGCCGTTGATCTGCCACAGGCTCGGCGGCTTGCCGTTGTCGACATTCACCGACACCGAACCTACCCATTCAAAATTGAAGTTGAGTTTCTCGGCATTGGCCAGGTCCGGCTCGGCCACCGGGTTGGCCGGCAGTGCTTTCGGCCAGTCGGTTGGCGCGTCATTGTTGGCCACCGAACGTAAAGTACCGAGGCGAACCGGGCCGTTGCGCAGCGACAGTTCCTCACCGGCCGGCGGCGCCTTGATCGCCAGGCAAATGCGCATGCCCGGGCCGAGCCAGTATTCCTTGCCCAATGGGCGCGGCTCGACCGGGTTGCCGTCCAGCGCATAGATCTGCGCTTCGACGCCGGGAATGTTGATGCGATAGGTCAGGGTGTTGTCGAGGTTGAGCAGGCGTACGCGGGTGATCTGCCCGGCTGGCAACTCGATCACCGGCGTAGGCACGCCGTTGATGGTCGACAGCCGACCCGCCGTACCACCACGGGCCGCTTCGCGCGGGATGCTGAATTCGACGAAGTTGCCCTCATCATCGATGTGCCAGTTTTTCAGGCTCAGGGTCTTTTCGTACTTGAACCCGGTCGGCTCGCGCTCTTCGACAATCAGCGGCCCGACCAGCCCGCGACCGAGTTCTTCGCTGCTGCTGACATGCGGGTGATACCAGTAGCTGCCGGCATCCGGCACCCGGAATTTGTAATCGAAGTATTCGCCCGGCAGCACCGGCAATTGCGAAACGTACGGCACGCCGTCCATTTCCAGCGGCAGACGGATGCCGTGCCAGTGAATGGTCGTCGCCACCGGCAGATGGTTGATGAAGCGCACCCGCAGCCACTCACCCTGACGCACGCGCAACTCAGTGCCCGGTGCCGATGGGCCGAAAGCCCAGGCTTCGGTCTTGCGCCCCGGCACCAGTTCGACGTCCAGTGGGGCGGCGATCAACTCGTAGTCATGTCCGGCGTCGGCATCGGCCACCTTGCCCAGCCAGTAACGCGTCGCACCACCGGCTCCCGCGCCAACCACTGCCAGACCGGCCAGGCCACCGAGAATTTGTCGACGGGTAAAGGACATGGACACAACTACCTCACAGATCAGCCGCAGGCCGGGACGCCCGCAAAAGGCGAATACGATACACCTGCGCCTGGGAAACAGTAAGGGTGACGCGGCGGATGGCCGCAGATTCGCTCACCTGCGGGTGGTACATATGTACCGCACTGTCCTCGAACGAACGGCTCATTCTCGGGCTCTCTTCTCAAGGATCAGAGCCAATGAACCCAGCAGAAACCCGCACACTGCCCAACGCCGCCGACAAGGCCGCCCTCCGGCACATGGCCACGCAGGTCGTCACCGCTTGCCCGAGCCTGAACGACACGGCCCGTCAGGTCGCCACAGAGCTGATGACCAGACACGGCATCACCGGCCTCGACCCCGATCACGTCTATTACCACCGGTTCAGAACCGCACAGAGCCTGTCCGTCTCCTTCACCGGCTGGCAGCACTACGGCGAAAAACCCTATGAGAGCCTGACCCTGACGCAACTGGTGATTCACCGGTTCCGCGCCACGGATCAGGACAACGCTGACCTGCTGGATCTCTACGGCGGTTTCTACACCGCAGGGCCGGACACCGAAAATTTCGATGCAACCAACGAAGTGCGCCTGCACGGCAACGAGGTTTTGAACGACTTCTGGCACATCAACTTCAGCGAGCGCTACCGCAACGAGCTGCACACTTTCTGGAGCAGCCACGCCAGCGAGTTCCGTACCCTGGCCAAATGCAACTTCCTCAATAAGGCTGTTGAAGCGCGGGAACTCGGTCATCTGAACGACGAAGATTTTCAGACAGTGATAACGGCGTTGTGCGGCTCTCTGACCTGGCCTGTCGACCTGCACGCCCTGCAGAGCGAATTCGAACCCGGTCATGGCCTTCGGGTCTGCATGCTGGAGATCGACGGTCATGTCGCTACCAACCTCCTGCGCATCATCAACTCGCAGGGACGGCAGATCGTTTATGTACCCGGAGACAGCGAAGCATTCCATGTACTGGACACGCCCGCCGACCTGCACTGGTGGGCCCTGCAACAGTTGAAAGAGAATGTGCCCCGTGAACATTTTCTCGGCCATTTCCAGCTGGCTGACCGACACTCGATCAGCGAGAACATCAACGATCTGACAGATCGACTGGTCAGCACCTGGAGCCACGGAGACCATCACCTGGTCAATGCCGCAGATCGGGCGGTAACAGAGGATGCGTTCACCTGGCTACGCGATTCCACTCGCGATGCGATGTTCGCCGAGGCCGACTTTTCCCTGACTTCGAATGGCGATCTGCGCAAAAAGTTGTGGATCGGCTACCTCAGTGCCGGGTTGAAAGTGTTCGGACCGATGGCCATGGTGGGCTGGCCTGTTGCATTACCGGTGATTGGTGCCAGCCTGGCCAACATGGGGCTGAACATTGACAAGGCAGTCAACGGCAAAACTGCCGGCGAGCGCAAGGAGGGCGTTCTCGCAGCGGTGCTCAGTGGCATCGATGCGCTGCTCAATATTCCATTCTTGAAGGGAACCGGGGCACTGGCGGAGACGGAGTCTGGTGAATTTTCGCAAGCGATCGAGGCAAGCGAAATGACTGAAGCCGGCACGGCATCGGAACTGGAATCCGAACATCCGAACGAACTTGTTTCAGCCGTGGAGGAGTTGTCGCCAGCCCCGTCCGAAAACCTGCCGGGGTCGAGGATCCCGCAGAAGTATCAGTCCAACGAAGTGCTGGACGGACTGACGCCAGTCTCGGAGCCCGGCAAGTATCAGGGGATTTACCGACTGAACACCGAGCCTTCCTGTGCAATCGTGATGAATGACACCGCTTATTACGTTCGCTACTTCAACGATTCACAAGGTGGCGGATTCTGGGCGATCGTCGACCCGGTCAAACCTAACCAGCTGGTTCATGCATTGCCGGTGCGATTGAACAGTGAAGGCGTCTGGGAGCGGATGACTCAACTGGGGCTCAAGGGCGGGGGGCAGTGTCTCGGCAAGCAATGCACCCTGGAGGTGGCCATGGAACTCGACGCACGCGAGCCCGCACCCGAAGAACCGGAACAGCTCCCCGCGCAATCCGATCCGCAGACGCCACTGACCACCGAGCCTCTGCCTTCGACTTCAACCTCGGCCCCGGCCCCGGCTTCGAACGACATCCGCCTCGTCAGAACACCTTACGACGTCGACACCGTACGCCGGCAAGAACTGAAACGCTGGGCCATGCAACTGCGCGAAACGCATATTCAGATGCAGGTCGGTCCGGACGGTACGTTGATCGCAGCGGATCGATACGCCCCCCATTTCGCCGAGAAGGCCAGAGCACTGCTGTTTTCCGCGAGACGTTTCTTCCACAATCTTTCCTGGGCGACCTTGCCGCCCCGCCCGGCGATACCGGCTGTCACCGCCTCAACGACCTTCGCGGACTTCAGTGCCCAGGCACTTGAAGCAGCGCCAGGCCTGGTGATCGGCGAAACCCCTGGCCGCATCACCAGCATGCGCCTGATGATTCAGAACATGCCCGCTCTGGCTCGCCAAGGGGTCAAGACCCTCTACGTGCGCCGTTTGCTCAGCGATTTCGCCCAGGCCGACCTGAACAGTTACTTCCAGTCCGGGGTCATGTCCAAAGACCTGGAAAAGTATCTAAGCCGGCTCGGCACCGACCCGGCAGCGCAGTTTGACGAACTGGCGCTGGTGAAAAGCGCCCGGCAGAACGGGATCAGAGTCCAGGCTACCGACTGTGCGGCAGTATATAAAAGACCCGTATCTCTCCCGCGCCCCGAAGAGCAGATCGCGACCAACCATCTCACAGCCGACATCATGTTCATGGACCAGTCGCTGAATGTTGTCGGTAAATGGGTCGTGTTGACCGGAGCAGAAAACACCAACACCTTCAGAGGCTTTGCCGGTATCAGCGAACTGGAGGGCGGCATCGGGGTGCGAATCGAAGAGGTGGATCCGGGACAAGGCGAACGGTTGACGACAGACCCTGGTATTGAGATCGAGCGAGGCCCATACCCGCTGCCAACCATGATGGGCGGAAATTCCGATCCCCTGTACGCCGATGTGCTTCTGAAAATGGAAGCACCCTCTGTGAGCCGAAGCGAGTTGCAAATACACCAACTGCTTTATCGCGCCGGCATGTATATGTTTGAGCGCTTTCAAGGCACCTATCGGTTGTTTCACCGCAGCGTTAATGGAGAGCTGGTGCAAACCCCGATCGAGACGTTCGCTGATGGACGGTATTACATAGATCGGCCAACCTGGGGCTCAATCCATCGTGTCCCTTTCGACAATCTTGAACAGTTATCCAGCGCGTTGAAACAAATGGGACTGCAGCTCCAAAGCCGCCTTCCAAACTGATCGAACGCTGTGTCGATGGTTTTCCCGACACCGGACAGGCCTCATCCGGCCTGCCCGGGTCAGGATCACTTCGTTGCGGAATTTTCCTGTCTGCCGTTTGACTTGATACGACAACAAACTGTCCCGGCGTCTGACAGACAAATCACGCCTTGGCTTGAAATGATCGCGGTGTTTTTTTTCAACCACCACGCTCAAGGAAAGACTGTGGACACAACCAACGACATCACGCTGCCCAACTCCGACGACCGAAAAGCGCTAAGGGCGTTGGTCCCGGCACTGGTCGAGGCCTGCCCCGACATGTACGAAATGGCCTGCGCGATTGCCAGGGACATTCTTGATCGTCATGGCATCAGAGGCCTGGAGCCGGAGCAGGTTTACTGGCATCGATTCCGGGCCGCCCAGAGCAGCCCCCGAACTTTCACCGGCTGGGAACACCTGTTCGAAGTCCCGCGCGAATCGATGACCTTGCCGCAACTGGTGATCCAGCGATTCAGCGTGCACGACCAGGACAACGCCGACCTGCTGGATTCCGATGCCGGTTTCTATACCGCCGGACCGGATGCCGGCACCTACAACGAAACCAACGAAGTCCGGTTGCACAGCAGCGATGTACTAAAGGCGTTCTGGGCGATCAATTTCGCTGACCGCTACCGGCAAAAGGTGGACTCTTTCTGGAGCAAACACGGCACGACATTCCGGACACTGGCCAAATGCACCTTCCTGGCCAAAGCGATGGAGGATCGTGAAAGCGGTCGACTGTCGGATGACAATTTCAGGGTGGCGGTCAAAGCCATCGCCGGCAATGTGAGCTGGCCGGTCACGCGCAAAATGCTTGAGGTTGAGGTACTGCCGCCCGATGGCCTGCGCGTGGGTCTGCTGAAAATCGGCGGCTTCGTTGCGACCGATATCCTGTGCATCAGCGATGGAAAGGGCGGCGTCATCCTGTACGTACCGGGAGAAATCTGGGGCGTGCACGCCTTGCAGAACGCTCGCGACCTGCATTGGTGGGTGCTGTCGCAGATCAGAAAGCCTTCGGATCGAAAACGCTTCATGGCGCATTTCCAGGTTGCCGATCACGACATCATGGAAGATACCTCCTGGCGTGCGGTCGCCAATCGCCGCTGGCTCTGGGTACTGGGGCCTCTGGCAGGCATCGTTTCGGAGCTCTGGCGCGCCCCGCATATCGAAAATGTCGGGCTCAGCCATGTCCTGGATCTGCTGGTCAGTACCTGGGACAGCAACGATCACACGCTGGTTGCCCATACCGGCGAAGCGTTGGACAAGGACATTTTTTCCTTCCTGTCGACGGCAACGCAGGCGCGGATGATCAGCGATGCGGAATTCATGATGCATTCCAATGGCGACCTGCGCAAAAAGCTGTGGATCGGTTATCTCAGCGCATTCAACCGGATGTTTGGCCCATTGGCTGCCGTTGGCTGGCCAGTGGCGCTGGCGGTCGTTGGCGCCGGCATTGCCAGCGTCGGTCTGCAAATCGATCAGGCCGTGAATGGCAAAACGCCTCAGGCGCGAAAGGCCGCCGTGACCGGAGCGATATTCTCTGCCATCGATACGCTGTTCAACGCCACCTTTATCAAGGGCAGTGGTCGACTGCCGGAGATCGCCGAGACCAATACCGTCATCGCGTCGCAAGAGTCCATTGCTGAAACCGGACTGTCCATTACCACAGAAGAAAAACTTTCCGCAGCGGCCGCTATCCGTTCGCCACTGCCTGAACTGGCAGAGATCGCACCGAAACAGGTTCTACCTGCGCAGCCCGAGGATTTCCTCGCTTCATTCAAGACCGTGCCCACCGAGGCTTCGCGGATTGAGGCCGGCAATCCAAAATTCAAGGAAATTATTCGTACGCCCTCCGGTAAACAGTACATCTACATGCGCCGCGCCTCGGGCGACGGCTTTTATCAGGTTCGCTATGTCGGGCAGTTGCGGGGGTGGGTCATCATCGATCCGGCCAATCCCTACTCGTTCTATCGCAACGTGCCGGTGCGCCTGAACGAAGCACGCCAGTGGGAGCCTGTCGCTCGGCCCGGACTCAGAGGCGGCATGAAAATTTTCGGTGAGTGGCCCTGGGGGCACACTGCCGATCCGCTGCCCGAAGTATCGACAGAACCGATGCCCTATGATGTCCCCGGCGCCTCCAGAACGACGATGCAGCCCTTGGCAGAAGCCCGTGTCGATGACTTTCCGCTGGACAGCGTCAACGGGAGTGACCGCCTGTATCAGACGTTCAAATCCACACGCCGCAATCTTTATGACGACGCCATCAACTTCTACGCCGCCCCGAATCAGCCCCCACGTCCACCCCTGCCTGCATTCAAGTCCGGCACGTCCTTTTCCGAGATGAGCAAGCGCGTGCTCAAGGAAACGCCCGGACTGGTAATCGGCCAGGACAACACCACCGGCGCCCGGCAAGTGCTGATCGACAACCTGAAGGTCATGAGCAAACAGAAGGTCAAGACCTTGTACATGGATCATCTGCTGACCGATTTTCATCAGGTGGATCTCGATGCCTTCCACAAGACCGGCAAGATGTCTCCCGCGCTGGAGGATTATCTGAAACTTCTGGATTCACGGCTCGATACAGATCCAGCTTCTGCCCACACGTACACTGAACTGGTCAGGAGCGCACAGAAGAATCATATCCGCGTGCAGGCCCTCGACTGCATGGCCAGCCGGCGCTTTCCGCTCATGGAGCAAACATCCGATATCAGTAGCCGGAAAATGATGAACTACTTTTCCGATACCGTGATCCGGGCCGATCAGGCAGCAAGGGGCTCTCATCGCTGGGTCGCGCTGGTGGACCAGGAACGCGCCAGCACCTTCGAAAACGTTCCCGGGCTCAGTGAACTGGTAGGCGCTGCATCGCTGCGTGTCGAGGCAGTTTCTCTGGATCCGATTCGCGGAATCACGGTCGACCCTGGTAAAAAAGTATTCGATTTGCTGCAACGGCCTGTCGACCTGATAAAGAGTGACTTGCGCCTTCAACTGCATGCCACTGCCGCGACAACCACCGCGCGCACGCTCGATGAAGCGCTGCCACGCAAAGGCATGTTCATGGTTCAGGTCGAGCGCGGCCAGTCGATGCTGGTCCACCGCAGTGGCAACGGCCAACTGGTGAACACCCCTGTCCAGCGAGATGAAGGTGGCATTTTCGTGACACGACCACGTTGGACTTCTGTCACGGGTCGTCATTTCGAGAGCATTCAAGCACTGTCCGAAGCCCTTGAAGATGAAGGCCTGAGTCTGAGGCGGGTGCGTATCGATCCCAAAGCCATACCTGGCAAATCACCAGCCATCGGCGAGCCGCCCATTCCTTCTGTGTCGGCAAGCAGCGCGCAGAGGATGCCTTTCCCGTCATCCACCGTAACGGATACTCCGCAGGTCACTTCGCCGTATGACATCCTGCCTCAACACCGTCAGGCCCTGACAGAAGCGGTCATCGGCCATGAACCTCGCCTGCTGTCAGACGAGTTTACGGTCAGTGAATCCGCCGAGGCCTATGCGAACTTCAAAGCCCTGAGAAAACGACTGCTACAGGATGCCATACGCTTCTACGCGGATCTGCGCCTGCCTCAGCGCCCGGTCGCTACGCCGCTGGACCCCGCCTCGTCGGGTCCCACAATCATCGCCCGGCTATTCGAAGAGTTTTCGGGACTGGTCGTCGGCGAGAGCCATTCAGAGATCGGCGCCAAACAGTTTCTCATCGACAATATGCAAACCCTGGCCAGACACGGTGTAAAAACCATCTATCTGGAACATCTGCTGACAGACTTTCACCAGGCGGCTCTGGACAACTTTGCCAGGACATCGGTAATGCCCCGGAATCTTGAGTGGTATTTGATCAGTCAGGACCTCGGGCATCTGACCGATCCATCCGGACGCTATACCTTTCTCAATCTGGTGCTGGAGTCAAACAAGCATGGCATCCGGGTTCAGGCCATAGACTGCATGGCCAGTTACAAACTGGACGGCATGCAGACCTACGAACTGGCGATCCGGCAAAAAATGATGAACTTCCACGCCCGGACAGTGATAAGCGCCGACCAGACAACAAGAGGCACGCACCGGTGGGTGGCGCTGATGGGGAACTCTCATTCCAATACCTTTGAGGGCGTTGCGGGAGTCAGTGAACTGGAGGGTGCCATTGGTTTGCGCGTCGAGGATGTTGCCCAAGGGCACTCAAACGGCATCGAGCCCGATCCGGGCAGAACGTTTCTCGACCACAGTGGCGCCTCCGCCGGCCTGGCCAAGGGCGACCTGCGGCTGCAGGTGGAGACGCCCTGGTATGCGCAAACGAGACCGGAACTGGAAAAACTGCTGGCCCGACCTGGGCTCTACACCTTGAAGCGAGAACCTCGGCAAACCTTCCTTTGCCACCGATCCCGCGAGAACCGGATGGTGCTGACTCCGATCGAGTTCGAATCCGGTCGCTTTTTCATCGAGCGTCCCTCATGGCCCAACCTCCATGAAAAACGTTTCGACAGCATCCATGCGCTGCTCAAGGCACTTGATCAACGCGGCATGAAGCTGGCCGGCTGGTCAAAACCCTTGTAATCAAAAACAAAAAACCGTGTGAATCACTGATTCACACGGTTTTTTGTATTGGGTGCGTTTATGCCTTCAGGGCGTGGTCAGCCTCTCTAGTGAAGCAGTTAGTTACCGTTGAGATTCGCACCAGCCTGACAAACAGGGACTACCTTCCGTAGAATGCCCGCGTGGCTATGGGACACCTTCCTTCTAAACCCCTTATGACCTAGGGGTTCTGCTCTCCACACTGCGCCTGCTTCTTGCAGGCGTTTTTATATCAGCTGTAGATACGATGCTGCAGCTCGCCCACGACGGCGCCCCAAGGAGAAAATCAAGCATGAACCAGGAGCTGTTCCTGCGTCGCCGCAGCAAAGTTCACGTCCCGATGGGCACTGGTGGTGCCACGCGCGCTCAGGTCGCGTCGGTTGTCCGGGAAATCGCGGCATTCCGCTGCGTACTGTCAGAGCCTCTGATTGAACAAATCGGCCTGTTATCAGCGACAGAGCTCAAGTACTGGTTGCGTGACATTGTCGGAGTTCTACGGCGCAGGAGTGGCGCTCATGTGCACCACAGGCCGTTTTATCCTGACTTTCCAGAGCAGGTTCTAACGGCCTCGGAGGCCGAGCTGTACCTCAACGCCGTCATGCATTACCACACGCTTCGACGTTTACCCGCGACTGAAGAATCTCGACCTCCGCTGCTTGAAGGCAACTTCATTTCCTGGGTTATCGAACCGGGAAGCATCCCTGAGTTCGAGTCACTGCTTGAGCCGCTGGTTTCATCACGCACCTCGCTCTCCGAAGAGGAAGTGGCCGATGTCATCTGGTTTATCCGCGAGTACAAAAGTGATGTGTTCCGTCTGCTGCCTGAGGTCGTCCCGTTCCGGGAGATCCGGGCACAGGTTGGCGGCGCACTGATCCTGCATGTAGCTGGCGATGCACAGGTGGGTGCATTTCTGGAGCAAAACGTCGAAACGGCGACTGACGTGCTACGACTGGCGATCGCGCTGAATGGAGGAGACGTGTCACTGGCAACCGCTACGACACGTTTCAAAGCGATCAAGCGCTCGATGCGCCGTCTGCTGCTGAGCCTGCTTGATCGAATACCCAACGCTACAGAAGACGTGATGCGGCAAGCCGAGCGATGGAAACGCCTGGCTGAAGTGCTTCATCCGGGCGATTACGCCGATAAATACCCAAGAGCGCTGGCCGCCATCACCGCAGCGCGTCGCAATGAAGCGCCTGCCTCATTTGGTTCACGCGTCGAAACACTGTTCGCCCAGCGTGATATTGCCGAGCTTGTGCCCGTACTACAGAGTCGTCCCGGTGAGTTCGCACGACGGCTGGACGCAACATTGCGGCGCACGACGGAACCAGAGCCGGTTCTCGATGCGTTCGAGGCTGTTGCACCACAAGTGTCCTCGCCTGTCCTGCTGCAGTTGCTGGCCCAGTCACGTGCGCCGCGCCCCCTGCCACTTCGGGCGTTCACACCGAAAGGTTCATTCGCCAAAGTCTATGGCATCAAGGATCGACGCGATCCTCTCACACCTGAAGTGTTGGCCCGTGCAGCCCGCATCTGCGAAGACGCTCTGATGAAGCGTTTTGCAGCACTGCCGCCGCTGGGTAACTGTTTCATCGACCCTGCATTGCGCGATTACCGGGTACCGTTGGCGCAGCGCGCCTCATCGAAGTCGTTACGCACGCTGGTAAGAGGCAGCCTGTTGCCGATGCCCGATACACGTTTCATTCGTCTGTTCCTGTGGTGGAAGAATGGCAGTGCACGCACTGACATCGACTTGTCAGCCGCATTTTTCGACGCCAACTTCGTATTCAAACAAACGGTCGCTTACTACAACCTGAGGGATTTCGGCGGTTACCACAGCGGCGACATCGTCGACGCACCCGAAGGGGCTTCGGAGTTCATCGACCTCGACCTTGAAGTCCTCGTCGAGAAGGGCATTCGCTACGTCGTCACGTCTATCAACTCATTCACCCAGCAGCCTTACTGCGATCTTCCAGAATGCTTCGCTGGCTGGATGGCACGCGCCGATACTGCATCGGGTGAAGTATTCGAGCCGCGAACCGTGTTCGATCGTATCGATATCGCCTCCGACACACAGATCTGCCTGCCCTTTGTGATGGACTTGCAGGAGCGCCGCGTGATCTGGGCCGACCTGGGACTGACCTCATCTCCTCGGTGGAACAATGTCGGGAACAATCTCAGCGGGGTATCGTTGATGCTGCGGGCTTTGGTACATACACCACGGCCTGATCTGGAGACATTGTTCGATTTGCATGTACGAGCACGAGGCGAACGAGTGGCTTCGCCGCAGCAGGCACAAGCGGTGTTTGCACCTGATCAAGGAATAACGCCGTTCGATACGGACTTGATTCGGTCACAGTTCCTCTAATACCTGCGCCTGCCTCCGCACTTTCCGCCAAAAACAAAAATGCCAGTCAGATAAACTGACTGGCATTTTTTATAACCCCTTTTGCGCCTCTGCGAATCCAACCGCGAATTCTAGAGGGCGCGATGCGGGATCACTCCCACTCAATGGTCGCCGGCGGCTTGCTCGACACGTCGTAAGTCACGCGCGAAATGCCTTCGATTTCATTGATGATGCGGCCGCTGACGGTTTCCAGCAGTTCGTAAGGCAGGTGAGCCCAACGCGCAGTCATGAAGTCGATGGTTTCCACGGCACGCAGGGCCACGACCCAGGCGTAACGACGGCCATCGCCGACCACGCCAACCGATTTCACCGGCTGGAACACGACGAAGGCCTGGCTGACCTTGTGGTACCAGTCGGCCTTGCGCAGTTCTTCGATGAAGATGTGGTCGGCGCGACGCAGCAGGTCGGCGTATTCCTTCTTCACTTCGCCGAGGATGCGCACGCCCAGGCCCGGGCCCGGGAACGGGTGACGGTAGACCATGTCGTACGGCAGGCCCAGTTCCAGGCCCAGACGACGGACTTCGTCCTTGAACAGTTCGCGCAGTGGCTCGACCAGTTTCAGGTTCATCTCTTCCGGCAAGCCGCCCACGTTGTGGTGCGACTTGATCACGTGGGCCTTGCCGCTTTTCGCGCCAGCCGACTCGATCACGTCCGGGTAGATGGTGCCCTGAGCCAGGTACTTGATGTTGTCCAGCTTGCAGGATTCGGCATCGAACACGTCGATGAAGGTACGGCCGATGATCTTGCGCTTCTTCTCTGGATCGGCTTCGCCGGCCAGGTTGTTCAGGAACTGGTCTTCAGCGTTGGCGCGGATCACCTTGACGCCCATGTTCTCGGCGAACATGGCCATCACTTGCTCGCCTTCGTGCAGACGCAGCAGGCCGTTGTCGACGAAGACGCAGGTCAGTTGATCACCGATGGCCTTGTGCAGCAGCGCCGCAACCACCGAGGAATCCACACCGCCGGACAGACCCAGCAGCACGTTGTCGGTACCGACCTGTGCGCGGATGTTGGCGATGGCGTCTTCGGCGATCTTCGACGGGGTCCACAGGGCTTCACAGCCGCAGATGTCGAGAACGAAACGCGACAGGATGCGACCGCCCTGCTTGGTGTGGGTCACTTCCGGGTGGAACTGCACGCCATAGTAGGCGCGCTCGTCGTTGAACATGCCGGCGATCGGGCAGCTCGGGGTGCTGGCCAGGATGTGGAAATCGCTCGGCATCCTGGTGACCTTGTCACCGTGGCTCATCCACACGTCGAGGCCGAACAGGCCGTCAGCGTCGATATGGTCTTCGATGCCGTCGAGCAGGCGGCTCTTGCCGACCACGTCAACGCGGGCGTAACCGAACTCACGCAGCTCGGAGCCTTCAACCTTGCCGCCCAGTTGTTCGGCCATGGTCTGCATGCCGTAGCAGATACCGAAGACCGGTACGCCCAGATCGAACACCGCTTGCGGGCAGCGCGGGCTGTTGGCTTCGTGCACGGACTCGGGACCGCCGGCGAGGATCACGCCTTTTGGCGCAAATTCGCGGATCGCATCTTCGTCCATGTCGAACGGGTGCAGTTCGCAGTACACACCGATCTCGCGCACGCGGCGGGCGATCAGTTGGGTGTATTGCGAACCGAAGTCGAGGATCAGGATGCGGTGAGCGTGAATGTCGAGGGCCATGATTCAGTCTCGTCTAAGTAATTCAGAAACAGTCTTGATTCAGAAACAACTCGGGGCTGAATAAAACAGCCCCGGTCATTTAACGTTTTGCTTGAAGCCTCAACCTACGCGGTAGTTTGGCGCTTCCTTGGTGATCTGCACGTCGTGAACGTGGGACTCGGCCATGCCGGCACCGGTGATCCGCACAAACTCGGGCTTGGTGCGCATTTCTTCGATGTTGGCGCTGCCGGTGTAACCCATCGAGGAACGCAGACCGCCCATCAACTGGTGAATGATCGCGCTCAGGGTGCCCTTGTAAGGAACACGGCCTTCGATGCCTTCCGGAACGAGTTTCTCGGCGCCTGCCGAGGAGTCCTGGAAGTAACGGTCGGAAGAACCTTGAGCCTGGGACATGGCGCCCAGCGAACCCATGCCGCGATAAGCCTTGTAGGAACGGCCCTGGAACAGTTCGATCTCACCCGGCGCTTCTTCGGTACCGGCGAACATCGAGCCCATCATCACGCAGGACGCACCGGCCACGATGGCCTTGGACAGGTCACCGGAGAAACGGATGCCGCCGTCGGCGATCAACGGAACGCCAGTGCCTTCGAGGGCAGCGGCAACGTTGGCGATGGCACTGATTTGCGGAACGCCGACACCGGCGACGATACGGGTGGTGCAGATCGAGCCAGGGCCGATACCGACCTTGACGGCGTCGGCGCCAGCTTCGGCCAGAGCCTTGGCGGCTGCGCCGGTGGCGATGTTGCCACCGATTACCTGCACTTCAGGGAAGTTCTCTTTGACCCAGCGAACGCGGTCGATCACGCCCTTGGAGTGACCGTGCGCGGTGTCGACCACCACCACGTCCACACCGGCATGAACCAGAGCGGCAACGCGGTCACCGGTGTCTTTACCGGTACCGACCGCAGCGCCGACGCGCAGACGACCTTGGTCGTCCTTGCTGGCCAGTGGGTAGGCCTTGGCTTTTTCGATGTCTTTGACGGTCATCATGCCTTTGAGGGCAAACTTGTCGTCGACGATCAGGACTTTTTCCAGGCGGTGCTTGTGCAGCAGCTCGCGGACTTCGTTCTTGTCGGCGCCTTCGCGAACAGTGACCAGACGCTCTTTCGGCGTCATCACTTCACGAACGGTGGCATCCAGACGGGTTTCGAAACGTACGTCACGGGAAGTGACGATGCCGACCAGGTCGCCATCGTGCAGCACCGGAACGCCGGAAATGTTGTGCATGCGGGTCAGTTCGAACAGATCACGAACCGTGGCGTCAGCCTCGATGGTGATTGGGTCCTTGACCACACCGGCTTCGAACTTCTTGACCTTGCGAACTTCGGCAGCTTGCTGCTCGATGGTCATGTTCTTGTGGATAATGCCGATGCCACCTTCCTGAGCCATGGCGATTGCCAGACGGGCTTCGGTGACGGTGTCCATGGCGGCAGAAACCAGAGGAATGTTCAGCTCGATGCCACGGGTAAGGCGGGTCTTCAGACTGACTTCGTTAGGAAGCACCTCGGAATAACCGGGCACTAGGAGAATGTCGTCGAAGGTCAGAGCTTCTTGGCTGATACGCAGCATCGCGGGGGCTCCCGAGCGGGAAAATGGAAGCGCGCCATTATACTCAGACACCCTACCGGGCTCAATGTAAAACTTGTCTTATATCAATGTTGCTGATGTACGGGAAAAGTTGCCCTTACAGCTCGACCTTGACCCAGCTCACCGGCTGATCCAGCCAGTCGGCGAATTCGTCGATGAAACTCTGCTTGAACCCCGCCTCCAGCCAGTTGTTGAAGATGAAACCGAGGTTGGAAAACCCGCATTCCTGTAAATACAGAAAACCGTTGATATCGTCTTCATGCCCGCATTCGGGGCAGGTGAAGTTGTCGGTGCGGCCCGGCATCCAGTCTTCCAGGCTTTCGAACAACGCTTCGCCGATCTCCTGACGGCATTCGGCGCACCCGGCTTCTTCGAGAAAACCCTTGGCCGGGGTGTAGATGCAGCGCTTGGTGATGACTTCCAGCCCATTGATTGGCTCACCAAACGGCAGCGCCTCGGGATGCAACACCACCGCGCGCGCACCATCGGCGATGGCGTAGGCCATGCGATTGCCGGTACGTCCGCACGTGCTCAGCTCTTCCTTGACGATGTTCTTGCGCACCAGCCAGCGCAGGATCGCCCGGGCCCGGGGTTCGTGCACCGGCAGGTTGGAGATTTTCGGGACGATGATGCTTTGGGAATTCATGGTGCAAGCCTGCTGCGTCAAAGGATGTTCTGCGACGAACGCGGCCGGCAGCTTAATCCCTGACAAAATCCGGTCAAGTGCTTAAATAGCGGCCGATCAGCGCAATCCCGCTCGCCAGCACCAGCCAGGTCACCAGCCGCACGAAGGCCTCGCGGGACAGGCGCATGGTCAAGCGCCGTCCGACCCACAAGCCCAGCGCCATGGCCGGCAACAGGCACAGCGCAAGCATCAACAAGGGTAGCTCGGCATACACCCCGGCGATGGCGAACAGGCTCAAACGCACCACCGTGCTGCAACTGATCAGCGCACTTTGCGTGGCCCGCGCCGCGTCCTTGGGCAATCGACTGTTGAGGTAGATCGCATAAAGAAAGCCGCCGCTGCCAAACAATGCCCCGAACAGCCCGCCCACGGTGCCCATCGGCAACGCCCACCCAGCAGATAACTGCGCCGGCCGAGCCTTGATCCAC
Organism: Pseudomonas sp. GW456-12-1-14-TSB6; assembly: GCF_059424205.1. Classification (NCBI taxonomy): domain Bacteria; kingdom Pseudomonadati; phylum Pseudomonadota; class Gammaproteobacteria; order Pseudomonadales; family Pseudomonadaceae; genus Pseudomonas; species Pseudomonas sp. GW456-12-1-14-TSB6. The sequence continues at coordinate 57,041 of NZ_JBWKZE010000022.1, read as the reverse complement.
AAGCTGTAGATCGCATAAGCACTGATGAAAAATCCCATCAACAGCAACAGCAGATCGGACTTGAGGTTAAGCAGGAAAATCACCCCCAGCGTGCAGCCCACCGCCATGCACGGCAGCAGCCGCAGCAATTCCGGTTTCGCTACATCTCGCCGCGACGGCAGCAGATTGCCGAACGCCGCGACGAAATCCAGCAGCACCAGCAACGGCACGATCTTCGACAGCGGCATGAACAGAATCAGAATCGGCCCCGCCACCAGCGCCGTGCCAAAACCGGCAATCCCGAACACGATGTAGGCCAGCGCGATGGCCAGTCCGATCACCACCCAGCCCTGCGCGCCCCACGACCATTCGCTCAACAACCCCGCCACACTCATTCGCTCGCTTCCTTTATAAGCCTGCGATGACTTTAGCCAGCGCCGAGGGTTGCGACTAATATCTTCGAAACCGCCAAGCCATCTCGAAAAGGCATGCCTCGTGCTTTCAACCCGCCAATTGCGTTACTTCGTGGAAATCGCCGAGAGCGGCAGCTTCAGTGCCGCAGCCGAACGGCTGTTCATTGCTCAGTCGGCGCTGAGCCGGCAGATCAAGGACATGGAAACCCGCCTGCAAACGCCGCTGTTCGAACGCACCGCACGCCAACCCCGCCTCACCGCCGCTGGCGAAGCGTTCCTGCCCCGAGCGAGAAACCTGATCAATGAATTGAACAAGGCCAGCGCCCTGGCCACGGAAATCGGCCAGGGCCAGCGCGGCACCTTGCGCCTTTGTCACTCCAGCACCGTGCCGATCAGCGGCCAATTGTTGCGCGACATGAGCGCGTACCTGGAGCAACAACCCGGCGTTTCGCTGGACATCGGCACGCTCTCCTCGGAGGCGCAACTTGAAGAACTGGCCGAGGGCCGGCTCGATATCGGCCTGCTGCGTCTGCCGGTGCTGCGCCAGCGCGAGGGTGTTCAGATTGTGCCGCTCTACACCGAACGTCTGCTGCTTGCTGTGCCGGCGGATCATCGACTGGCGTCGACGGAGGCAGTCGATCTGGCGCAATTGAAGGACGAAGCATTCATCTCCATCCCGCATCCGCAGCGCGGCGGGCTGAGTTATTTGTGCGCCGACCTGTGCATGCGTCACGGTTTCTTCCCCCGGGCTGCTCGAGTGATGTCGCGCAAGACCACGCAATTGCAGTTGATCCAGGCCGGATTCGGCATCGCTCTGCTGCCGGATTCAATGCAGGACATCGCGCCCGCCGGCGTGAGATTTCTGCCGCTGACCGGCGATTGCCAGAGCACCGTCGCCCTCGCTTCTCGGCAAAATCCCACACCTCTGGAGCAACACTTCCTCCAGACATTCACCGGCGAATGCCTTTAAACTGCGCCCCATGATTAAAGATCCCTTTGCAAGACTCGGCCTCGACCGCGAAGTCCTGACCGTCAGCCAGCTCAACGGCCGCGCGCGGGTGTTGCTCGAAGACGTGTTCAGCAACATCTGGGTCGAAGGCGAAATCTCCAATCTCGCCCGCCCGGCGTCAGGCCACGTGTATTTCACGCTCAAGGACAGCGGCGCGCAGGTGCGTTGCGCACTGTTTCGCCAGAACGCTGCGCGGGTGCGTCAGGCGCTGAAGGACGGCCTGGCAGTCAAGGTGCGTGGCAAGGTCTCGCTGTTCGAAGGGCGTGGCGACTATCAGTTGATCCTCGACACCGTGGAGCCTGCCGGTGACGGTGCGCTGCGCCTGGCCTTCGATGCCTTGAAGGAAAAGCTCAGCGCCGAAGGCCTGTTCAGTGCCGAGCGCAAAGTGCCGCTGCCGGCACACCCGCAGCGCATCGGCATCATCAGTTCGCCGACCGGCGCCGTGATACGCGACATCATCAGCGTGTTCCGCCGCCGCGCGCCGCAGGTGCAACTGACGTTGATTCCGACCGCCGTTCAGGGCCGAGAAGCCACCGCACAGATCGTCCGCGCCCTGAAACTGGCGGATGCCCGTGGCTTCGACGCGCTGATCCTGGCCCGTGGCGGCGGCTCGCTGGAAGACCTCTGGTGCTTCAACGAAGAAGCCGTGGCCCGGGCGGTAGATGCCTGCGTCACGCCGATCGTCAGCGCGGTAGGCCATGAAACCGATGTGTCGATCAGCGACTTCGTGGCTGACGTGCGCGCACCGACACCGTCCGCCGCGGCTGAACTGCTTGCCCCGGACTCCAGCCACCTGATCCGTCAGGTCGAAAGTCTGCATCGCCGGTTGGTGATGCGCATGCGTGACCGCCTGATGCGCGATCGCCTGCGCCTTGAAGGCATGACGCGCCGCTTGCGCCATCCCGGCGAACGCCTGCGCCAGCAGGCACAGCGGCTGGATGATCTGGACATGCGCATGCGTCGGGCGTTCGAGCGCCAGCTCAATACCCGTCGTGAACGCCTGATCCGTCTGGAAACCCGCCTCGCCGGGCAGCATCCGGGACGCCAGCTGGCCCTGTTGCGCCAACGTCTCGACAGCCTCGCCGAACGCCTGCCACGCGCCATGAACGAAGGCCTGAAACGTCGTCGCCTACAGTTGCAAAGCCAGATGCAGACCCTGCACGTGGTCAGCCCGCTGGCGACCCTCGGTCGTGGCTACAGCATTCTGCTGGATGAGCGCGGCAACGCGATCCGCAACGCCGCGCAGACTCACACCGGCCAGCGCCTCAAGGCCAGACTGGGCGAAGGCGAACTGCAAGTGCGCGTCGAGGACAATCACCTGACGCCCGTCACCCTTTCTTTACTGGACTGATCCATGCCGCGTTTTCTCGCTCCGCTGCTGTTGCTCTGCCTGACCTTCAACGCCCACGCCGACAGTTACATCACCCGCCTGCTGAACAAACCGGTGCCGGGCGGCGTGGCTGTCGTCGATCTGGGGACCGCTGCGCAAGCGCCGAAAGCCACGTATCAGGGCAAACCGGTGCTGGTGGTCAAGGAACAGAACAACTGGCTGGCGATTGTCGGCGTTCCGTTGACCGTCAAACCCGGCGTTCAGCAGATCAGCAGTGGCGGCCGTAATCTCAACTTCAATGTCGGCAACAAGAAATACCCGGAACAGCACATCACCCTGAAGAACACCCAGCAGGTCAATCCGAACCCGGCCAACCTCAAGCGGATCGAGGGCGAACTGGCCGAGCAGATCAAGGCCTATCGCAGTTTCAGCCCGAACACACCGAGCAACCTGCTGCTGGACAAACCGGTCAACGGACCGCTGTCGAGCAAGTTCGGCGTGCGCCGTTTCTTCAACGGTGAAGAGCGCAATCCGCACGCAGGCCTCGACTTCGCAGTGCCGGCCGGCACGCCGATCAAGACCCCGGCAGCGGGCAAGGTAATTCTGATCGGCAACTACTTCTTCAATGGCAACACAGTGTTCGTCGACCACGGCCAGGGCTTCATCAGCATGTTCTGCCATATGTCGAAGATTGATGTGCAGAACGGCCAGCAACTGGCGCGCGGTGCGGTGGTGGGCAAGGTTGGCGCTACAGGTCGGGCGACCGGGCCGCACATGCACTGGAACGTCAGCCTGAACGATGCGCGGGTCGATCCGGCGATTTTCATTGGGGCATTCCAGCCTTGATTTGTGGGTGAAGCGACTGGCCCCATCGCGAGCAAGGTCGCTCCCACAGGGATTGCGCACGACGAACGGACTGCGCAATCTCTGCAAACATTCACTTTGATTCAGAGAATAAAATCTCGGAAAAAACCACTTTCCGGGTATTCCTCTCAATTTTTTCCGACTGCTTGCCATCCTCATCCCTCGCGGTTAGGGTTGAGGGCATGAAAACCTCTCACACCCTCATTCAGCTTCGCCAGCACCGCAGCCTGTGCCTCGTCAGCGCACGACTGCCGGGCTGAATCGCTGCGCCTCGTCCCACGCTTTTCCAAGAACGTTCGTTCCACCGGCAGGCCGCCTCTTTTCGGCCCAGACAATAAGGAATTTCCCGATGAGCATGCTCAAAGACCCGTCTTCGAAATACCGCGCGTTTCCAGTGATCAACCTGCCGGATCGCACCTGGCCGTCGAAAACCATCGATGCCGCGCCGATCTGGTGCAGCTCCGACCTGCGTGACGGCAACCAGTCGCTGATCGAACCAATGGACGCGGTGAAAAAGCTGCGCTTCTGGAAAACCCTGGTGCAGGTGGGTGTGAAGGAAATCGAGGCGTCGTTCCCGGCCGCTTCGCAAACCGACTTCGACTTCGTGCGCACCTTGATCGAAGACGGCCACATCCCGGACGACACCACCATCCAGGTGCTGACCCAGGGCCGTGAAGACCTGATCGAGCGCACCTTCGAATCCCTGCGCGGGGCGAAGAAGGCAATCGTTCACCTGTACAACGCCACCTCCCCTTCTTTCCGTCGCATCGTCTTCAATCAGGACAAGGACGGGATCAAGGCCATCGCCGTCAACGCTGCCAAGCTGTTCGTCAAATACGCCGCCATGCAGCCGGACACCGAGTGGACCTTCGAGTACTCGCCGGAAACCTTCAGCGCCACCGAGCTGGAATTCGCCAAGGAAGTCTGTGACGCGGTGATCGAGGTCTGGAACCCGACGCCTGAGCACAAGATCATCCTCAACCTGCCGGCCACCGTTGAATGCGCGACGCCGAACGTCTACGCCGACCAGATCGAGTGGTTCCACCGCAACATCAACCGTCGTGACAGCGTGATCATCAGCCTGCACACCCACAACGACCGTGGCACCGGCGTGGCCGCCACCGAGCTGGGCCTGATGGCCGGCGCCGACCGCGTCGAAGGCTGTCTGTTCGGCAACGGCGAGCGTACCGGCAACGTCGACCTCGTGACCGTGGCACTGAACATGTACACCCAGGGCCTCGACCCGCAACTGGACTTCTCGGACATCGACGGCGTGCGCAAGGTCGTCGAAGAGTGCAACCAGATCCAGGTTCACCCACGTCACCCGTATGTCGGCGACCTGGTGCACACCGCGTTCTCCGGCTCCCACCAGGACGCGATCCGCAAGGGCTTCGCCCAGCAGAAGTCCGATGCCCTGTGGGAAGTACCATACCTGCCGATCGACCCGGCCGACATCGGCCGCAGCTATGAGGCGGTGATCCGCGTCAACAGTCAGTCGGGCAAGGGCGGCATCGCCTACTTGCTGGAGCAGGAATACGGCATCAGCCTGCCACGTCGCATGCAGATCGAATTCAGCCAGGTCGTGCAGCGTGAAACCGATCGCCTGGGCCTGGAGATGACCGCGCAGCAAATCCACGCGCTGCTGCACAGCGAATACCTGCAAGCCAACACCCCGTACGCGCTGGTCAGCCATCGCCTGCAGGAAGAAAACGGCAACAGCGCCGTCGAAGTGGAAGTGGCGAGCAAGGGTCAGGGCGAAACCAATCTGCACTGGCGCGGCAAGGGCAACGGCGCGCTGGAAGCGCTGGTGGCCGGTCTGCCGATTCCGGTGGAGATCATGGACTACAACGAACACGCCATTGGCGCGGGCACCAACGCCAAGGCGGCGGCCTACATCGAACTGCGTGTGAACGGCGAACGTGCGGTGCACGGCGTGGGCATCGATGAAAACATCACCACCGCCAGCTTCAAGGCCCTGTTCAGCGCGCTGAACCGCTCGCTGAGCCAGCCGGAAGCGAAAGCGGCGTAACTGACCGCTGCAATGCAAAAGGCCCCTGAGTGCGAACTCCGGGGCCTTTTTATTTTCTATCTGATCGTTCCCACGCTCTGCGTGGGAATGCAGCTCGTGACGCTCTGCGTCACTGGGACGCGGAGCGTCCCTTGAGGCATTCCCACGCGGACGGTTCAACGCCTCGACGTGGGAACGATCTAGGTGATCTGGGCTATCAGGTGAACTCGAAGGTGTCCGCGTCCAGATTCGCCGGGAACCGCTCGCGGTAAGCCGCCAGCGAAGCCGCTTCCAGAACCACCTTGAACACCCCGTCAGCCTCCCCCGCCGCCAGCAACGTCTCGCCCTGAAAATCCAGCACCTGACTGTCGCCGGTATACGCGAACCCCTTGCCATCGGTACCCACCCGGTTGACCGCCGCCACATAGCACAGGTTTTCGATGGCCCGGGCCGGCAGCAACCGGTTCCAGTGTTGACGCCGTGCGCCCGGCCAGTTGGCGGTGTACAGCAGCAGGTCGGTGTCCTGAGCGTCGCGACTCCACACCGGGAAGCGCAAGTCGTAGCAAATCAGCGGACGCACCCGCCAGCCCTTGAGCTCGAACTGCACCTGGCGCTCGCCGGGCGTGTAATGATTGTGCTCGCCGGCCATGCGGAACAGGTGGCGTTTGTCGTAATGCAGCACTTCGCCGTCCGGCCGCGCCCACAGCAAGCGGTTGCGATGACTGCCGTCGGCAGCCTGGATGATCACGCTGCCCGTGACGACTGCGTTCAGCTTCGCTGCCTGGGCCCGCAGCCATTTGCTGGTCGGACCGTTTTCGGCTTCGGCCAGGGTTTCGGACGCCATGGAGAATCCGGTAGTGAACATTTCCGGCAGGATGATCAGATCCGCACCGCGCGCCTGCTCCAGCAACACATCGAAATGCTCGAGATTGGCCTGACGGTCATGCCAGGCCAGGCTGGTCTGGATCAGCGCCAGATTGAGGTCGGGCAACGCACTCAGATCACGCATAGCTTGGCCGCCGCTTCCCGCAGCGTCTCCTCACGTTTGGCAAAGCACAGGCGCACCAGGCGCTGGCCTTCCGGTGGATTCTGGTAGAACACCGACACCGGAATACTCGCCACGCCATGCTCACGGGTCATCCACATCGCCATTTCGACATCGTTCAAATCAGGGCGAATTTGCGAGTATTCGACCAACTGGAAATAGGTGCCGGTGACACGGGTGAAACTGAATCGCGACGGCGCCAGCAGATCACAGAACAGATCACGCTTGGCCTGATAGAAGCCCGGCAGCTCTTCGACGTGTTCCGGATGCTCGGCCATGTAATCGGCCAAAGCAAACTGCAACGGGGTCACGCCGCAGAAACTGACGTACTGGTGCACCTTGCGCAGCTCCGCCGTCAGGGCCGGCGGCGCCACGACGTAACCGGTTTTCCAGCCGGTGACGTGATAGGTCTTGCCGAACGAGCTGACCACGAAGGCGCGCTGATACAGCTCTTCATGGGCCAGCACGCTGACGTGCGGCACGCCGTCAAACACCAGGTGCTCATAGACTTCGTCGCTGATCACGTAGATGTCGCGATCTCGGATCAACGCCGCCAACTGATCCAGCTCGGCGCGACTGATCAAGGCACCGCTCGGGTTGTGCGGGGTGTTAAGGATGATCATCCGCGTTCGCGGGCTCAGGGCTGCGCTGAGTTTGTCGAAGTCGATGGAGAAATCCTTCAGCCCAAGTTGCACATGCACGCAGCGTCCGCCGGCCAGTTCTACTGCGGGCTCATAGCTGTCGTAGGCCGGGTCGAACACGATGACTTCGTCGCCGCTGTGGATAACCGCCTGGATGGCGCAGAAGATCGCCTGGGTCGCGCCGGGGGTCACGGTTACTTCGGTATCGGCATCGACGTTCGCGCCATAACTGCGGGCGATTTTCGCCGCGATCTGCTGGCGCAGCGCCGGCAGGCCGGTCATGGGCGAATACTGGTTGTGGCCGTTGGCGATGTGTCGACCGACCGCGTCGCGCAGTGCCTGCGGGCCGTCGAAATCGGGAAAACCCTGGGAAAGGTTGATCGCTCCGGTCTGCGCCGCGAGCTGAGACATCTGCGTGAAAATAGTGATGCCGACATTCGGCAGCTTACTGGTGATCATCGGGAGCCCCTTGCAGGTGAGCTGCAAGTTTCAAGCTGCAAGCGACAAGTTTCAAGCATCAATCCATCGCCCACAAAAAAGGGCTCTGAACAGAGCCCTTCTTTGCTTCCACGCTTTAACTTGAAGCTTGCAGCTCGAAACCCGCAGCTGCTCTTTTTACTTCTTGTCGCGGCGCTTCTTGCTGGCTTTCTTGTTGTGCGACATCAAACGACGCTTCTTGTTGACCTGGCGGTCGGTCAGCGTGTTCTTGTTGCCTTCGTACGGGTTCTCGCCGCCCTTGAACTCGATACGGATCGGCGTACCGACCAGTTTGAGTACACGGCGGTAAGTGTTTTCCAGATAGCGCACGTACGACTTCGGCACTTTCTCGATCTGGTTGCCGTGGATCACGATGATCGGCGGGTTCGCACCACCCAGGTGAGCGTAACGCAGCTTGATCCGGCGGCTGTTGACCATCGGCGGCTGGTGTTCGCTGACCGCGTCTTCAAGAATCTGCGTCAGGCGGCTGGTCGGCCAGCGGGTGACCGCGGACTTGAACGAGTTCTGCACCGAGGCGTAGAGGTTGCCCACGCCAGTACCGTGCAGTGCCGAGATGAAGTGGATATCGGCGAAGTCAACGAAGAACAACCGACGCTGCAGCTCGACCTTCACGAAGTCGCGCTCGCTTGGCGTCATGCCGTCCCACTTGTTGATCGCGATCACCAGCGCACGACCTGCTTCAAGAGCGAAGCCCAGCAGGTTGAGGTCGTGATCGACCACGCCTTCGCGGGCGTCCATCACGAAGATCACCACGTTGGCGTCTTTGATCGCCTGCAGGGTTTTGACCACGGAGAATTTTTCGACTTCTTCGTGGATCTTGCCGCGCTTGCGTACACCGGCGGTGTCGATCAGCGTGTACTTCTCGTCGTTACGCTCGAACGGGATGTAGATACTGTCGCGGGTGGTGCCGGGCTGGTCGTAGACGATTACCCGGTCTTCACCGAGCATGCGGTTGACCAGGGTCGACTTGCCGACGTTCGGCCGGCCGATGATGGCGATCTTGATCCCGTCTTTTTCGCTCGGGCCAGGAATGCGCTTGGCTTCCTCGCCTTCGGCGACCACTTCTTCCTCTTCACCTTCGGCCGGCTCGTCATCATCGCGCGGGAAGTCGCTCAGGGCGGCTTCCAGCAATTGCGTGATGCCGCGACCGTGGGCGCCGGCGATCGGGATCGCGTGGCCCATGCCCAGCGGGGCGAATTCGGCGCGGGCCATTTCCGGGTCGATGTTGTCGACCTTGTTGGCGACCACGTGGGAACGCTTGTTACGTTTGCGCAAGTGTTCGGCGATCATCTGGTCAGCGGCGGTGAAACCGGCCTTGGCATCTACCAGGAACAGAACGACATCCGCTTCTTCGATGGCCAGCAGCGACTGCTCGGCCATTTTTTCGTCCATACCATGCTCGTCACCGGAGATACCGCCGGTGTCGATCAGAATGTAGGAACGCCCTTGCCACTTGGCCTCACCGTACTGGCGATCACGGGTCAGACCGGACAAGTCGCCGACGATGGCGTCGCGAGTCCTGGTCAGGCGGTTGAACAAGGTGGACTTGCCGACGTTCGGTCGGCCCACCAGGGCGATTACGGGAACCATGCGGCTCTCCACTTCGTTATTTCAGAAAATACAAAAGCCGCTGCGAGGCAGCGGCTGGTGCTCGGGGCAACGCCAGAAAGCGCTGCAAGCCCCGTGGATCCGGGGCCGCCTGGGGGTTTAACCCCAAGCATAGTTGTTACTTGATGGTCAGGGCTTCCAGTTTGCCGCTGTTGCCATACACGTAAATCGTGTCACCCACCACCAGCGGACGGGCACGCAGGCCGTCGCTGTCGATGCGCTCGCGGCCGACGAAACGACCGTCCACCTGACTCAGCAGGTGCAGGTAACCTTCCAGGTCACCGACTGCAACGTAGCTGGAGAACACTTCCGGCGCCGACAGTTGACGGCGGGCCAGCGAGTCGTTGCTCCACAGGGCTGTGGTGGAACGCTCGTCGACGCCTTCAACGGTACCCGACGACAGGCTTACGTAGACGTTGCCGAAACCCTGGGCAACACCGGCGTAGCTCGACGCGTCGCGCTGCCAGAGTTGACGGCCGCTTTCCAGATCCAGTGCCGCGACGCGACCCTGATAGCTGGCAACGTACAGGGTACCGCCGGACAGCAGCAGACCGCCGTCGATGTCGACCACGCGCTCCAGTTCCGAACGACCTTGTGGAATCGCGATCCGCTGTTCCCAGACCGGCACGCCGTTGGAAATGTCGAGAGCGACCACTTTACCGGTCGACAGGCCAGCCACCGCGAGGCGGTTGGTGACGATCGGTGCGCTGGTGCCGCGCAGGGTCAGTACGGCCGGGGTGCTGTCATACACCCAGCGCTGATTGCCGGTGGACGCGTCCAGACCGATCAGACGATCGTCCTGGGTCTGTACCACCACCACGTCACCGTTGTTGGCCGGTGGCGCGAGGACTTCGCTGTTGACGCGCGAGCGCCACTTCTCTTCACCGTTGATGGCGTCGAGGGCAACGACTTCACCGCGCAGGGTGCCGACCATGACCAGACCGTAACCCACGCCAACGGCGCCGGAAACAGGCAGTTCAAGGTCTTTCTTCCATTTCACGTCGCCGTTGCCGCGATCCAGGCCCATCACGATACCGGTCACGTCGGCCGCGTAGATGGTGTCACCGTCGATCGCCGGCACCAGCATGTTGTAGGTTTCGCCCTGACCGTCACCGATCGAACGGCTCCACTGCTTGTGCAGGACCACTTCTTCTTTGAAGTCGGTCAACTCGGCCGGTGGCAGTTCTTTTTTGCTGTTGCTGCTGCAACCCGCGGCCAGAATGGCCAGAGCCAGCAATGCTGCATGCTTCCAACGGATCACGTCACGCATCCCCTTTGGCCAGGTCGTCCAGCTTGATTTGAAGGCCACCGACCGCCGCTTCATCCGACAGTGCCGCCTTGGCTTTTTGATACGCCGCGTTCGCTTCGTCGGTGCGGCCCAGCTGTACCAGCAGGTCGCCCTTGAGTTCTTCGCGAGTGGCCAGGAACGACTTGTCGGCATCGCCTTCGAGCAGTTTCAGGGCTTCATCGGCCTTGTTCTGTGCGCCCAGTACCTGCGCCAGACGCTGACGGGCGATTTCGCCCAGCGCCGGGTTGGCCGGTTTGGCAACGATGGCCTTGAGTTCGGTCGCCGCGTCGTCCAGCTTGCCGCTGTCGACCGCGACCTTGGCCACGAACAGGCTGCCGTACTGCGCGTAGGCAGAACCGCCGAATTCGCTGTTGAGCTTGCCGGCCAGATCCGCAACGCGCGCGGCGTCAGGCTTGCCGTCCGGGGTCAGCGTGGTTTCCAGCAATTGCTGATAGAGCACCGAGGCGCCTTGCGACTGGTTGCTCTGATACTTGTGATAAGCCTGCCAGCCGAACACGATGACCAGCGCCAACAGGCCGCCGGTGACCAGAGGTTTGCCGTTGCGTGTCCACCAGTCCTTCAAATCCGCCAACTGTTCGTCTTCGGTACTCGACACCCCAATACTCCTTAATCGCTAAATCGGCTGTTTGGACAGCTTCAACCCTGCACGACGCAGGTGGCCAGGTGTGCAGCGAGCGCATCCCAGGCAATGCTTTGTTGTTCGCCCTGGCCACGCAGGGGTTTGAAACCTACCACTTGCTGGGCCATTTCGTCGTCACCGAGGATCAGTGCGTACAGCGCACCGCTCTTGTCGGCTTTCTTGAACTGGCTCTTGAAGCTGCCGGCGCCGGCATTGACTTGCAGGCGCAGGTTGGGCAGTTGGTCGCGTACCCGCTCGGCCAGGGCCAGACCGGCCAGCTCCGCTTCTTCGCCGAAGGCGCAGAGATAGACGTCAACCTGACGGGAGATTTCTTCCGGGATCTGCTCCAGGGTTTCCAGCAGCAGCACCAGACGCTCGATGCCCATGGCGAAACCGACGCCCGGGGTCGGCTTGCCGCCCATCTGCTCGACCAGACCGTCATAGCGCCCACCCGCGCAGACGGTGCCCTGGGCGCCGAGCTTGTCGGTGACCCATTCGAATACGGTTTTGCTGTAGTAATCCAGACCACGCACCAGCTTCGGGTTGAGCACGTAAGGAATGCCGACGGCATCCAGACGGGCCTTCAGGCCTTCGAAGTGGGCACGGGATTCGTCATCCAGGTAGTCGGCCATTTTCGGCGCATCGACCAGCACGGCCTGGGTGTCGGCATTTTTGGTGTCGAGCACCCGCAGCGGGTTGGTCTTCAGGCGACGCTGGCTGTCTTCGTCCAGTTTGTCGTGGTGCGCCGAGAGATACTCGACCAGCGCTTCACGATAACGGCCGCGGGACTCGCTGGTGCCGAGGCTGTTGAGCTCGAGCTTGACCGCATCGCGGATGCCCAGCTCGCCCCACAGGCGCCAGGTCATGATGATCAGTTCAGCGTCGATGTCCGGACCGTCGAGGTTGAACACCTCCAGACCGATCTGGTGGAACTGGCGATAACGGCCTTTCTGCGGACGCTCGTGACGGAACATCGGGCCGATGTACCAGAGTTTCTGCACCTGGCCACCGCCGGTGATGCCGTGCTCGAGCACCGCACGCACGCACGCGGCCGTGCCTTCCGGACGCAGGGTCAGCGAGTCGCCGTTGCGGTCTTCGAAGGTGTACATCTCTTTTTCGACGATGTCGGTCACTTCACCGATCGAGCGCTTGAACAGCTCGGTGAACTCGACGATCGGCATGCGGATCTGCTTGTAACCGTAGTTATCCAGCAGACGCGAAACGGTGCCTTCGAAATAGCGCCATACCGGCGTCTGTTCCGGCAGGATGTCGTTCATGCCACGAATGGCTTGCAGAGACTTGCTCACAGAAATTCCTTAATTCGTTCGATCAGCCGCGCGCGATAACCGCTGCGTCAGCTTCGACCTTCTCGGCCGCTTTCTCGCGGATCAGCTTTTCCAGCTCGTCCACCAGATTGTCATTCGTCAGTTTCTGCGACGGCTTGCCGTCGATGTAAATCAGGTTTGGCGTGCCGCCGGTCAAGCCGATATGGGCTTCCTTGGCTTCGCCGGGGCCGTTGACCACGCAACCGATCACCGCGACATCCAGCGGCACCAGCAGGTCTTCAAGGCGCCCTTCCAGCTCGTTCATGGTCTTGACCACATCGAAGTTCTGCCGCGAGCAGCTCGGGCAGGCGATGAAGTTGATGCCACGGGAACGCAGATGCAAAGACTTGAGAATGTCGTAACCGACCTTCACTTCCTCGACCGGGTCGGCCGCCAGCGAGATGCGGATAGTATCGCCAATCCCCTCGGCGAGCAGCATACCTAGGCCCACGGCGGATTTCACTGTACCGGAGCGCAATCCACCGGCTTCGGTGATGCCCAGGTGCAGCGGCTGGACGATTTCCTTGGCCAGCAGGCGGTAGGCTTCAACGGCCATGAACACGTCGGAAGCCTTCACACTGACCTTGAAGTCCTGGAAATTCAGGCGTTCGAGGTGTTCGACGTGACGCAGGGCGGACTCGACCAGCGCAGCTGGCGTCGGCTCGCCGTATTTCTTTTGCAGGTCTTTTTCCAGGGAACCGGCGTTGACGCCGATGCGGATCGGGATCCCGCGGTCACGGGCGGCATCGACCACCGCACGCACACGGTCTTCGCGACCGATGTTGCCCGGGTTGATGCGCAGGCAGTCCACACCCAGTTCGGCCACGCGCAGAGCGATCTTGTAGTCGAAATGGATGTCGGCAACCAACGGCACCTTGACCAGTTGCTTGATCTTGCCGAACGCCTCGGCGGCGTCCATGTCCGGTACCGAAACGCGGACGATATCGACGCCGGCGGCTTCCAGACGATTGATCTGTGCGACGGTGGCAGCGACGTCATTGGTGTCGCTGTTGGTCATGCTCTGCACAGCGATAGGGGCATCGCCGCCCACGGGCACGTTACCGACCCAGATCTTGCGCGATTCGCGACGTTTGATTGGAGATTCGCCGTGCATGACTTATTGACCCAACTTCAGGCGAGCGGTCTCGCCACTGGTGAACGGAGCGACATCGACCGGCTGGCCGTTGTAGCTGACCTGCGCGCCACGGGCAACGCCCAGACGCACGGCAAACGGAGGCTTGCCGACGACAGACAGGCTGTCGCCCTTACGCTTGAGGCCGCTGTACAGCACTTTGCCGCTGCCATCGGTCACTTGAGTCCAGCAATCGGCGATGAACTGCACCTGAACCTGGCCTTGACCTGCGGCCAGAGCAACGGGCGCTGTCGGCGCGGGTGCCGCGACGGCCGGGGCAGTGACGGTCGGTGCAGGCGTGGCCGGAGCGGCTGGCGCCGGATTCGCTGGAGCAGCAACCACAGGCGCTGGCGTATGAGCCGGTGCAGCCGGAGTAGCGGCTGGCGCAGCAGGTGCCGGAGCAACCGGTGCGGTCGCAGGAGCTGCGGCCTCGGTCTCGGCGCCGGTCGATTCAGCCGTGGATTCCGATTGAGGCAGTGCCAGAGCGGTTGAGCCCTCGGCTTCGCCTTCCGCGACGGCCTGGTCTTCCGGCTCGTCCAGCGGATGAATCTGGGTGGTGCCGTCGGCGCCTTCGACTTCGACATGCTCCGGCGCCAGGCCGATCAGGTCCTTGGTACGCAGCGAGGTCTGATCCTGCCACCAGACGAAACCGCCGCCGATGACCGCAATCAGCAGCAACAGGCTGACGATACGCAAAATGGTGTGGGAAACCCGTACCGGCTCTTCAATACGACCCAGAGCGTGGACGTTGCTGCCTTGGGAGTCAGTGCCGGTGGACTGGTCGAATTGCTGGACCAGAACGGTCTGATCCATGCCGAGCAATTTGGCGTACGCGCGAATGTAACCGCGAGCGAAGGTATGCCCGGGCAACTTGTCGAATGCGCCGGCTTCAAGATTGCTCAGGGAAGTCACGGTGAGGTTGAGCTTGAGGGCCACTTCGGCCAGCGACCAGCCATTGCTTTCGCGGGCCTGGCGCAGGGTCTCACCGGGGTTAACGCGATTCGCTGCTACAACTTCGGGATGCGCCGCTTTCATCATTGCTCCGACAGGTATTGCTGATATTCCGGCGTACCGGGATAGAGTCGTTTTAATTGCAGGCCCGCACTGGCGGCCTTGTCGCGATCTTCAAATACTTTTGCCAACCGAACGGCGAGCAACAGACTACGTGCATTTTGCTCGGAGAGCTGGCTGAAACGGTCGTAATAGTCACGCGCGGGCACATAATGCCTGTCTTCGAATGACAACTCAGCCATTTCCAGCAATGCCCGTGGCTGCTGACGGTTCAAACGCAGTGCTTTTTCCAGCTGCTGCTGCGCCAGATCACGCTGTCCGAGCTTCGCCGCCGTCATGCCGAGGTTCTCGAACACCCGCGAACGCTCAGGATACAGGGTATCGGCGGCCGCCTGTTCAAAACGCTCGTAGGCTTCCTTGTAACGCTGTTCTTCGTAGAGAAAACTGCCGTAGTTGTTGAGGATGCGCGCATCGGCGGGACGGGAGGACAAGGCTTTGCGAAAGTGTTCGTCAGCAAGCGCAGGTTCCATCTCGGCCTGAAACACCAGCCCCAGCGCGGCATTGGCGTCGGGATCCGAACCGTCCAGCTCCAGGGCTTTCTTCAGTGGAACCTTGGCCCGTTCGGTCATGCCCTGCTGCAAGTATCCCAGCCCCAGCTGCACGTAGGCAGCCCGCGCTTCGTCACGGCCCTTGCTGGTCTTCATCGGGTTGTAATCGCCCGACAGGACACAACCAGCACACAGGCTGGCCAACAGCAACAGCAGCGCAAAGCGCAGGGACATAGAGATCCTCTCTTAGTTAGTGTTCGCGGCGTTCTGTGCCAGATCGCTGTCGGCGCTCAACTCACGCACGGCGATGTAACGTTCGCTGCGACGGGTGCGATCCAGCACCTGCCCTACCAATTGACCACAAGCCGCGTCGATGTCTTCACCACGGGTGGTGCGCACGGTGACGTTGAAACCGGCCTGGTGAAGCTGATCCTGGAACCGGCGGATGGCGTTGTTGCTCGGCCGCTCATA
The DNA here is from genome assembly GCF_059424205.1 of Pseudomonas sp. GW456-12-1-14-TSB6. Taxonomy (NCBI): domain Bacteria; kingdom Pseudomonadati; phylum Pseudomonadota; class Gammaproteobacteria; order Pseudomonadales; family Pseudomonadaceae; genus Pseudomonas; species Pseudomonas sp. GW456-12-1-14-TSB6. The sequence continues at coordinate 41,231 of NZ_JBWKZE010000022.1, read as the reverse complement.
CCCGGAATGCGGGAACGGGTTGAACGGAATCAGGTTGATCTTGCATGGAATATCTTTGAGCAGCTCGATCATTTCCACGGCGTGCTCAAGCTTGTCGTTGACGTCCTTGAGCAAGGTGTACTCGATGGTCAGCACACGTTTCTCGCCAAGGGCGGACATGTAGCGCTGGCACGACTCGAGCAGCATCTTAAGCGGATATTTCTTGTTGATCGGCACCAATTGGTTACGCAATGCGTCATTCGGTGCGTGCAGGGACAACGCCAGGGATACGTCGATGTGCTTGGCCAGCTCATCGATCATCGGCACCACACCCGACGTGGACAGGGTCACGCGGCGCTTGGAGATCCCGTAGCCCAGGTCATCCATCATCAGATGCATGGCGGCCACGACGTTATCGAAGTTCAGCAGCGGTTCGCCCATGCCCATCATCACCACGTTGGTGATGGCGCGGTCGATGGTAGCCGGAACACTGCCGAAGGATTTGTTGGCAATCCACACCTGACCGATGACTTCGGCGGCGGTGAGGTTGCTGTTGAAGCCTTGCTTGCCGGTGGAGCAGAAACTGCAGTCCAGGGCACAGCCTGCCTGGGACGAAACGCACAGAGTGCCGCGCTTGCCCTGGGGAATGTAAACGGTCTCGACACAGCTGCCGGACGCCACGCGCACCACCCACTTACGGGTGCCGTCGCTGGAAATGTCCTCGCTGACCACTTCGGGACCACGGACCTCAGCAACAGCCTTGAGCTTTTCGCGCAAGGCCTTGCTGACGTTCGTCATGGCGTCGAAATCATCGACGCCAAAGTGGTGAATCCATTTCATTACCTGACCGGCACGGAAACGCTTCTCCCCGATTGAGTCGAAGAATTTTTCCATTTCCGGCTGGGTCAGACCCAGCAGGTTGGTTTTAACAGTCGATGTCGTCATGGATTCACCTTCACTCTTAAGCCAATGCTTAGCGAGTGGTTACTTCAGTAGCTGCGAAGAAGTAAGCGATTTCGCGAGCAGCAGCGGCTTCGGAGTCCGAACCGTGAACGGCGTTGGCGTCGATCGATTCAGCGAAGTCAGCACGGATGGTGCCTGGAGCAGCTTCTTTAGGGTTGGTAGCGCCCATCAGCTCACGGTTGCGAGCGATGGCGTTTTCGCCTTCCAGAACCTGAACGACAACTGGACCCGAAGTCATGAAGGCAACCAGGTCGCCGAAGAAACCACGAGCGCTGTGCTCAGCGTAGAAGCCTTCGGCTTCGGCTTTGGACAGTTGCTTCAGTTTCGAAGCTACAACGCGCAGGCCAGCGTCTTCGAAGCGAGTGGTGATCTTGCCGATCACGTTTTTAGCAACGGCGTCAGGCTTGATGATGGAGAAAGTACGTTGAACAGCCATGGTGTAACTCCAGAAACGGTAATTTGCGAAAAATTAAACCCGCGAATTATACGCGGGTTCTTGGGTATTGCCTAACCTGCGAGGACGATCAGTCTACTTCTTCGATCCAGAGAGCCTGAACCGCTTCCAACACTTTCTCGCCAACACGGCCAGAGGTGTTATCAAAGTCGGGAAGTTCCATGATCCATCGCTGCAGGTCGACGAAATTGACAGAAAGCGGATCGACATCCGGCTTGGCCTCAGCCAGCTCTTCTGCAATACGTTGAACATCATTCCAACCGTAGCTCATGACAGTCTTACCAGTCAGTGCGGCGCTTCGGCCGCATGGTTAAGCGAATATTTCGGAATTTCGACGGTGATGTCTTCTTCACCGACGATAGCCTGACAAGCCAGGCGCGACTGGGCTTCCAGACCCCAGGCACGATCAAGGAAATCTTCCTCCAACTCGTCGGCTTCTTCCAGCGAGTCGAAACCCTCGCGGATGATGCAGTGACAAGTGGTGCAGGCGCAGACGCCGCCGCAGGCGCTTTCCATCTCGATGTGGTGTTCGTGAGCCAGTTCGAGGATAGACGTGCCAGGCGCAGCGTCAACGACCATGCCTTCAGGGCAGAACTTCTCGTGGGGCAGAAAAATGACCTGCGGCATCAGATATCCTCGATTTCATTCAGATTGCGCCCGGACAGAGCGGCTTTCACCGTCTGATCCATACGACGGGCTGCAAAAGCATCGGTCACTTGCGACAGACGCTTGGTCTGCTGCTCGATGGCGTAACCATCGGTGCCTTTCATCAGTTCGGTCAGTTCCTGCACCTGCAGATCGATGACCATGCGCTCTTCGGCGTCGAGCAAGCGCTCGCCATCCGCCTCAAGAGCGCCCTGCACCGCTTCGATCAGGCGCTGGGCATCGACTTGCTGCTCGCGAAGAACGCGGGCGACTTTGTCGTCATTGGCGTGCTGGAACGAATCTTTCAGCATCTTGGCGATTTCGCCGTCAGTCAGGCCATAGGACGGCTTGACCTGGATGCTCGCTTCAACGCCCGAACCCAGTTCACGGGCAGAGACGCTGAGCAGGCCGTCGGCATCGACCTGGAAGGTCACACGAATTTTCGCCGCGCCGGCCACCATCGCCGGGATGCCGCGCAATTCGAAGCGAGCCAGAGAGCGGCAATCGGAGATCAACTCACGCTCGCCCTGCAACACGTGGATCGCCATGGCCGACTGGCCATCTTTATAAGTGGTGAAGTCCTGGGCACGAGCGACGGGGATGGTGGTGTTACGCGGAATCACCTTCTCCATCAGGCCGCCCATGGTTTCCAGCCCCAGGGACAGCGGAATCACGTCGAGCAGCAGCAGTTCGCCGCCATCGCGCTTGTTGCCGGCCAGCGTATCGGCCTGGATCGCGGCACCGATGGCCACCACTTGATCCGGATCGATTTCGGTCAGCGGCTGACGCCCGAAGGCTTCGGCGACGGCTTCGCGAACACGTGGAACGCGGGTCGAGCCACCGACCATGACCACAGCGTGCACGTCTTCCAGCTCGACGCCGGAATCGCGCACGGCGCGGCGGCAGGCTTTCAGGCTGCGAGCGACCATTGGCTCGATCAGCGCATCGAAAGCTTCACGGGTCAGCTGTGCTTTCCAGTCGCCGTAGGCAACTTCAACACTGTCGGCATCCGTCAGGGCTTCTTTGGCTGCGCAGGCGGCTTGCAGCAGGCTACGCTGTGCGCCCGGATCGAGGTCGGCGGACAAACCGGCGCTCTCGATGATCCAGCCGGCAATCGCATGATCGAAGTCATCGCCGCCCAGCGCGCTGTCGCCGCCAGTGGCCAGGACTTCGAAGACGCCGCCAGTCAGGCGCAGAATCGAAATGTCGAAGGTACCGCCGCCCAGATCGTAAATGGCGACCAGGCCTTCGGCATGCTGATCCAGACCGTATGCCACCGCTGCGGCGGTCGGCTCGTTGAGCAGACGCAACACGTTCAGACCGGCAAGTTTCGCCGCGTCCTTCGTAGCCTGGCGCTGAGCATCGTCGAAATACGCCGGAACGGTGATCACCGCGCCCACCAGCTCACCGCCAAGGGTGGCCTCAGCGCGCTGACGCAATACTTTCAAGATATCGGCGGAGACTTCGACCGGGCTTTTCGGGCCCTGCACGGTGTCGATGAACGGCATGTGCGATTCGCCACCGACAAAGCGGTACGGCAGTTGATCGCCCAATTGCTTGACGTCGGACAGACCACGCCCCATCAGGCGCTTGACCGACAGCACGGTATTCAGGGGATCAGAGGACGCAGCCAGCTTGGCTGACTCGCCGACTTCGACGCGATCGGCGTGATAACGCACGGCGGAAGGCAGGATGACCCGCCCTTCGGCGTCGGCCAGCGGCTCGGAAAGACCACTGCGCAACGCAGCGACCAGCGAATTGGTAGTACCCAAGTCGATTCCCACAGCCAGACGACGCTGGTGCGGTTGAGGACTTTGGCCGGGTTCGGCGATCTGCAGTAGGGCCATCGTGATCAGGACTTATCTGTATATCAGGCGTGCGACCGGAGCGGCACTGGGTTAATCGTCGAGGCGCTCTTCTAACTGGCGCACTTCGTAGGTGAGCTTGTCGAGGAACTGCATGCGCCGCATCAGGCGTTCGGCCTGTTCGCGCTGCGCTGCATCATCCCAACAGGCTGCGAAGCTTTCGTTGAGCTCTTCCTGGGCGGTTTTCAGGCGACGCTTGAAAGCCGCGACACCGTCCAGGTCGGCACTGTCCTGCAGATCTTCGAGCTCTTCGCGCCATTGCATCTGCTGCAGAAGAAACTCGGGATCGTGGACGGTGACTTCCATCGGCACTTCATGCCCGCTGATGGTCAGCAGGTAGCGTGCGCGCTGGGCCGGACTCTTGAGCGTCTGGTAGGCATCGTTGAGCCGCGCAGACTGCTCGAGCGCCGACCGCTGCTCGCGCTCGGAAGCATCGGCAAAGCGGTCAGGATGAACGCCGCGCGCCAACTCGCGATAGCGCGTGGCCAACTGCTCGAGATCCAGACGAAAGCCCGGCTGCAGCTCGAATAAAGCGAAATGACAAGGAATACCCACGACAAGCCTCAGATGTTGAAGCTTTCGCCGCAGCCACATTCACCGCGTACGTTGGGGTTGTTGAACTTGAAGCCTTCGTTCAACCCTTCCTTGACGAAGTCGAGCTCGGTGCCGTCGAGGTAGGCCAGGCTCTTCGGGTCGATGATCACTTTTTCGCCGTGACTCTCGAACACCTGATCTTCTGCAACCACCTCATCGACAAACTCCAGCACGTAGGCAAGGCCGGAACAGCCCGTGGTGCGAACACCCAGACGAATCCCTTCACCCTTGCCGCGCCCGTCGAGGGAGCGCCGCACGTGTCGAGCAGCCGCTTCTGTCATGCTGATAGCCATCGTTGACTCCTTACTCGTCGCCAAATCTTGAAAGTCAGATCAAGCCTTTCTTCTGCTTGTAATCGCGAACGGCCGCCTTGATGGCGTCTTCAGCGAGAACCGAGCAGTGGATTTTCACTGGCGGCAGGGCCAGTTCTTCGGCCAGCTGAGTGTTCTTGATGGTTTCAGCTTCGTCCAGGGTCTTGCCCTTCATCCACTCGGTAGCGAGGGAGCTGGAGGCGATAGCCGAACCGCAGCCGTAGGTCTTGAACTTGGCGTCTTCAATAACGCCCTGATCGTTGACCTTGATTTGCAGACGCATCACGTCGCCGCACGCCGGAGCGCCGACCATGCCGGTGCCGACATCAGGATCTTCCGCGTTCATCTTGCCGACGTTACGCGGGTTTTCGTAGTGGTCGATGACCTTTTCGCTGTAAGCCATGATTCTCAATCCTCACTCATCAGGGCCGCTCTTGAGACCCTGCAACTGCGCTGCGTGAACCGCCGCGTCGCTACAGGATCTGTATCCGGCGGCTTCTATATTTAGTGTGCCGCCCACTCGATCTTCGAGATATCGACGCCGTCTTTGTACATGTCCCACAGCGGCGACAGAGCGCGCAGCTTGGTAACGGCCTCGCAGACTTTCTGCGCGGCGTAGTCGATTTCTTCTTCGGTGGTGAAGCGGCCGAAGGTGAAACGGATCGAGCTGTGTGCCAGTTCGTCGTTGCGGCCCAGGGCGCGCAGCACGTACGAAGGCTCAAGCGACGCCGAGGTGCAGGCCGAACCGGACGAAACCGCCAGATCCTTGAGCGCCATGATCAGCGACTCGCCTTCAACGTAGTTGAAGCTCAGGTTCAGGTTGTGCGGAACGCGGGCGGTCAGGCCGCCGTTGACGTACAGCTCTTCCAGGTGCTCGACCTGCTTGTAGAAGCGGTCGCTTAACGCCTTGATACGGACGTTTTCGGCAGCCATGTCTTCCTTGGCCACACGGAACGCTTCGCCCATGCCGACGATCTGGTGAGTCGCCAGGGTGCCGGAACGCATGCCACGTTCGTGACCGCCGCCGTGCATGGTCGCTTCGATGCGCACACGCGGCTTGCGGCTGACGTACAGCGCGCCTATGCCTTTAGGGCCGTAGGTCTTGTGGGCGGAGAACGACATCATGTCGACTTTCAGTTTCTGCAGGTCGATTTCGACCTTACCGGTGGACTGCGCGGCGTCGACGTGGAACAGGATGCCTTTGGAACGAAGCAGCTCGCCGATGGCGGCGATGTCGTTGACGGTGCCGATTTCGTTGTTCACGTGCATTACCGACACCAGGATGGTGTCTTCGCGCAGCGCGGCTTCGATCATGGCCGGGGTGATCAGGCCATCTTCGGTCGGATCGAGGTAGGTGACTTCGAAACCTTCACGCTCCAGTTGGCGCATGGTGTCGAGGACAGCCTTGTGCTCGATCTTGGAGGTGATCAGATGCTTGCCCTTGGAGGCGTAGAAATGTGCCGCACCCTTGATTGCCAGGTTGTCGGACTCGGTGGCACCGGAGGTCCAGACGATTTCACGCGGGTCGGCGTTGACCAGATCGGCCACCTGACGACGGGCGTTTTCGACGGACTCTTCGGCTTTCCAGCCGAACACGTGGGAACGGGACGCCGGGTTACCGAAGTTTCCGTCGACCAGCAGGCATTCACTCATTTTTTGCGCAACGCGCGGATCGACCGGGGTGGTCGCAGAGTAATCAAGGTAAATCGGCAATTTCATGGACTATCTCCTAAATCAGGCTGGCTGGCGTGCCGCTAGCTCTCTGGCTGTCATTCGACGGCGGACGCTTCAATCTTGTCCAGGCGCGGCGCCTTGCCATTGCAACGACGCTGATCCTGACGCTGGGCCACTTCCTGCACCTCACGGCGAGTTACGAGGTCGGCCAAGCTGATACCGCTGAGAAATTCGTGAATCTGCAGGCTCAGGTCGCACCACAGGTGATGGGTCAAACAGGTGTCACCGGAGTGGCAGTCGCCCTGGCCCTGGCATTTTGTTGCATCGACCGATTCGTTCACCGCATCGATCACCTGAGCCACCTGGATGCCCTGCATGTCGCGGGACAACTGGTAGCCACCGCCCGGACCGCGAACGCTGGAAACCAGGTTACTGCGGCGCAGCTTGGCGAAAAGCTGTTCGAGATAGGACAGGGAGATGCCTTGGCGCTCGGAGATATCGGCCAGGGACACCGGCCCGTGTTGCGCGTGCAACGCCAGGTCAAGCATGGCGGTCACGGCGTATCGGCCTTTTGTAGTCAGTCGCATGGACAATTACCACGGAGTTCGGAATGGGCGGGAGTATGCAATTCCCGAGCATTTAAGTCAACTATAAGACCTAGTGCTTTAGTCGGGTTTACCCGCAAAAGAGCGCGCGAATGATAGCAGGGTCTGCGGCCTAATGGCACACCGGTCGGCAGCAGCCCTGCAAGTGCGTCAGTGGAGCTTGGATTCGTCCTTGCCCTTGACGCAGGCGAAGTCTTCCTCACGCAGCTCGGGCAGATCTTTCGCACAGTAATTGCTGCCCAGATCCTTCAGCGCGCCACACATTCCCTCCAGACGTCCGTCCACCGCTTGCAGGTGATCGAGCAACTGGCCGATGGCGCGCGCCACCGGGTCGGGCATGTCCTCACTGACGCCGTAGGCATCGAAGCCGATCTTCTCGGCCATCGCCTTGCGCTTGGCGTCGGCCTCATCATCGGACTTGACGATGATACGCCCCGGAATCCCCACCACGGTGGCGCCCGGAGGCACTTCCTTGGTGACCACAGCATTGGAACCGACCTTGGCACCGGCACCCACAGTGAACGGACCGAGCACCTTCGCGCCCGCCCCCACCACAACGCCATCGCCGAGGGTCGGGTGGCGCTTGCCCTTGTTCCAGCTGGTGCCGCCCAGAGTCACGCCCTGATAGATCGTCACGTCATCGCCGATTTCAGCGGTTTCGCCGATCACGATGCCCATGCCATGGTCGATGAAGAAGCGTCGACCGACCTTGGCACCCGGATGGATCTCGATTCCCGTAAGCCAGCGACCGAAGTTCGACACCAGTCGCGCCAGCCATTTCAGATCGTTGCGCCAGAGCATGCCGGCCAGTCGATGAATCCAGATCGCATGCATGCCGGGGTAGCAGGTCAGGACTTCAAAAGCGTTACGCGCCGCCGGGTCTCGGTGGAATACGCTCTGGATATCTTCACGCAAACGCTCGAACATCATTAATCCTTCCGCTTAAGGAGCTCGCCACGGGCCGCTTTCTGGGTTTCCGTGAGGATGCCACGCAAAATATTCATTTCCGCCCGGCTGACCGAGCTGCGTCCATACAACCGGCGCAGGCGCGCCATCAAGTGCCGTGGTTTTTCCGGATCGAGGAATTCGATGGCCACCAGAGTCTGCTCCAGGTGTTCATAGAACCGCTCCAGCTCATCCATGGTCGCAAGCTCTGCGCTTTTCACGGAGGCCACTTCTTCCTTCTCGATCTTGGTCGGCTGACCTTGCGCAGCCAGCCACGCCATGCGCACTTCATAACTCAATACCTGCACCGCCGCCCCGAGGTTCAGCGAGCTGAATTCAGGATCGGAGGGGATGTGCACGTGATAGTGACATCGCTGTAGCTCGTCATTGGTCAGGCCGGAATCTTCACGACCGAACACCAGCGCGATTTCCGCGCCCTGCCCGGCCTCCTCGACCACTTTGGTCCCGCACTCGCGCGGATCCAGCAATGGCCAGGGAATGCGCCGGTCACGGGCGCTGGTGCCGAGCACCAGGTTGCAACCGACCAGGGCGTCTTCCAAGGTGGCGACGACTTGCGCGTTTTCAAGGATGTCACCGGCACCGGAAGCACGGGCATCGGCTTCGTGATGCGGAAAGACGCGCGGATCAACCAGCACCAGACGCGACAGGCCCATGTTTTTCATGGCGCGCGCGGTCCCGCCGATGTTTCCCGGATGGCTGGTGTTGACCAGGACGACACGAATATTTTGCAGCACGGCGGGCGCTCTCGGACTCGGCAAAGGGGTGCAAATCTTACAGAACAGCCTACCGTTAAGCTATGAAAGCGAACAGCGACCTTCACCTGAAGAAAAGTTCTGATAGAATGCGCGGCTTTCTTTAACAACCTTAGGTGACACATCCATGCAGCCCATGCTGAATATCGCGCTGCGCGCCGCCCGCAGCGCCAGTGAACTGATCTTCCGCTCCATCGAGCGCCTGGATACCATCAAGGTCGACGAAAAAGACGCCAAGGATTACGTATCCGAGGTCGATCGCGCCGCCGAACAGAAAATCATCGACGCCCTGCGCAAGGCTTACCCGAATCACTCGATCATGGGTGAAGAGACCGGCCTGCACGCCGGCACCGGCATCGAAGGCGAAGAATACCTGTGGATCATCGATCCGCTGGACGGCACCACCAACTTCCTGCGCGGCATTCCTCACTTCGCTGTCAGCATTGCCTGCAAATACCGTGGTCGCCTGGAACACGCCGTTGTTCTGGATCCGGTTCGCCAGGAAGAATTCACCGCCAGCCGTGGTCGCGGCGCTCAACTGAACGGTCGTCGCCTGCGCGTCAGCGGTCGCACCAGCCTGGACGGCGCTCTGCTCGGCACCGGTTTCCCGTTCCGTGACGACCAGATGGACAACCTCGACAACTACCTGGGCATGTTCCGCGCCCTGGTTGGCCAGACTGCCGGCATTCGTCGCGCCGGTTCGGCAAGTCTGGACCTGGCTTACGTCGCCGCCGGCCGTTTCGACGCGTTCTGGGAGTCGGGTCTGTCCGAGTGGGACATGGCCGCTGGCGCCCTGCTGATTCAGGAAGCAGGCGGCCTGGTGAGCGACTTCACCGGCGGTCACGACTTCCTTGAGAAAGGCCACGTCGTTGCCGGCAACACCAAATGCTTCAAGGCAGTTCTGACGGCGATCCAGCCGCACCTGCCGGCCTCGCTGAAGCGCTAAGCGTTTCGCGAAACCAAAAAAAAACACCCTTCGGGGTGTTTTTTTTATGGGCATGAAAAAGCACCCCGAAGGGTGCTTTTCTTATAAGCCGTCAACCAATCACTGGCCTGGCTCGTTCTGCGACAGGATCAGCTTGCCTTCCTTGTCGACCGGGATCTGGTTGCCCGGATCACGATCCATCCGCACCTTGCCTTCCTTCCCATCCAGCGAATACCGGACGTCGTAGCCCACAACCTTGTCGCTGATGTCATTCACCGTGTTACAGCGAGTCTGAGTCGTGGTGTAGGTATCACGCTCCTGCATACCCTCCTGAACCTTGTTACCGGCGTAACCGCCACCGACCGCACCGGCCACCGTGGCAATCTTCTTGCCGGTGCCGCCGCCGATCTGGTTACCCAGCAGACCACCTGCCAGCGCACCGACCACGGTGCCGGCGATCTGGTGTTGATCTTTCACCGGCGCCTGCCGGGTCACTGTCACATCCTTGCACACTTCACGTGGAGTCTTGATTTGTGTTTTGACCGGTTCTACGGCCAGCACTTGCGCATACTCAGGGCCGCTTTTAACCAGGCTGTAGGTGGCAACAGCACCCCCGGCAGTCACACCGACAGCACCCAATACCGCACCAACCAGCAACGACTTGTTCACATGAACCTCCTGACCATCACATGCGGGACGCGCCCGCGCTTCTCCCAGCCTTGGAGCAAAAAAAAAGACGCGAGTTCAACTCGCGTCTTTTTTGACTGACCGCCGGGAAAACGATGGCCGTTATGGACGGTCGTCGACTTCCTTCTCGGTGTTGACCGGCGGAATCAGGTCTTCCGTCGACAGGTTCAGCCAGATCAGCACCACGTTGGCGATGTAGATCGACGAGTAGGTACCCGCCAGAACACCCACCAGCAGCGCCAGGGAGAAGCCGTACAGGTTGTCACCGCCGAAGAACAGCAGTGCCGCGATCGCCAGCAAGGTCGAAACCGAGGTCGCGATGGTCCTCAGCAGGGTCTGGGTGGTCGAGATGTTGATGTTCTCGATCAACGTAGCCTTGCGCAGTACGCGGAAGTTCTCACGCACCCGGTCGAACACGACGATGGTGTCGTTGAGCGAGTAACCGATGATCGCCAGTACCGCCGCCAGCACCGTCAGGTCGAAGGTAATCTGGAAGAACGACAGGATACCCACGGTCACGATCACGTCGTGGATCAGCGACACGATGGCGCCGACCGCAAACTTCCACTGAAAGCGGAAAGCCAGGTAGATCAGGATGCCACCGAGCGCCAGCAGCATGCCGAGGCCACCCTGGTCGCGCAGCTCTTCACCGACCTGCGGGCCGACGAACTCGACGCGCTTGACGGTCGCCGGGTTGTCGCCGCCGACCTTCTGCAGCGCTTCCGCCACCTGATGGCCCAGCTGCGGGTCTTCACCCGGCATGCGTACCAGCAGATCGGTGGTCGCGCCGAAGTTCTGTACGACGGCTTCGTGATAACCGGAAGAAACCAGCTGCTCGCGCACCTTGGTGACATCGGCCGGACGCTCGTAGGTCAGCTCGATGAGCGTACCGCCGGTGAAGTCCAGACCCCAGTTCATGCCCTTGTGGAACACACTGAAGATTGCCAGCAAGGTCAGGAATACGGTGACGCCGAACGCAAAGTTGCGGACGCCCATGAAGTTGATTGTACGTAACATGGCAGCCCCTTAAATCCACAACTTCTTGAAGTCACGACCGCCGAAGATCAAGTTGACCATCGCGCGGGTGACCATGATGGCCGTGAACATCGAAGTCAGAACCCCGAGGGACATGGTGACTGCGAAGCCCTTCACCGGGCCGGTGCCCATGGCGAAGAGAATACCGCCGACCAGCAAGGTGGTCAGGTTGGCGTCGAGAATCGCAGTGAATGCCCGACCGAAGCCTTCGTTGATTGCACGCTGCACGGTCATGCCGGCGGCGATCTCTTCACGAATCCGCGAGAAGATCAGTACGTTGGCGTCGACCGCCATACCCATGGTCAACACGATACCGGCGATACCCGGCAGGGTCAGCGTGGCGCCCAGCAGCGACATCAGCGCCAGCAGCAGCACCATGTTCACCGCCAGTGCGACGGTGGCGATCAGGCCGAAGAAACGGTAGATGGCGATGATGAACAGCGAGACGAACAGCATGCCCCACAGCGATGCATCGATACCCTTGGTGATGTTGTCCGCACCGAGGCTCGGGCCGATGGTGCGCTCTTCAGCGAAGTACATCGGAGCAGCCAGACCACCGGCACGCAGCAGCAGCGCCAGCTCGGACGACTCGCCCTGGCCGTTCAGGCCGGTGATACGGAACTGCGCACCCAGCGGCGACTGAATGGTCGCCAGGCTGATGATCTTCTTCTCTTCTTTGAAGGTCTGCACCGCGACGTCTTTCTCGACGCCGTCGACCACTTGCTTGGTGTAAGTGGTGACCGGGCGCTGCTCGATGAAGATCACCGCCATGCTGCGACCGACGTTGCTGCGGGTCGCGCGGCTCATCAGCTCGCCACCGTGACCATCCAGACGGATGTTCACTTCAGGGGTGCCGTGCTCGCCGAAACCGGCCTTGGCGTCAGTCACCTGGTCACCGGTGATGATCAGACCACGCTCGATCTGCGCCGGAGGACGGTTGCCCTCACGGAACTCAAAGGTCTCGGAAGTGGCTTTCGAAGCGCCCGGCTCTGCTGCCAGACGGAACTCGAGGTTGGCCGTCTTGCCGAGGATACGCTTGGCTTCGGCAGTGTCCTGCACGCCCGGCAGCTCAACCACGATACGGTTGGCACCCTGACGCTGGACGATTGGCTCGGCAACACCCAGCTCATTGACGCGGTTACGTACCGTGGTCAAGTTCTGCTTGATGGAGTATTCACGGATTTCCGCCAGCTTGGCCGGGGTCATCGCCAGACGCAGCACCGGTTGACCGTTGAGGTCGGCCGGAACAATGTCGAAATCGTTGAAATTCTTGCGGATCAGCGCACGGGCCTGTTCGCGGGAGTCAGCATCGCTGAAGCCCAGCTGAATGGCGCCATTGAGTTGCGGCAGGCTGCGATAACGCAGTTTCTCTTTGCGCAACAGGCTCTTGACGTCGCCTTCGTAGACTTTCAGGCGGGCGTCGAGCGCTTTGTCCATGTCCACTTCCAGCAGGAAGTGCACACCACCGGACAAGTCCAGACCCAGTTTCATCGGGTGCGCGGCCACGCTGCGCAGCCATTGCGGGGTGGTTTGTGCCAGGTTCAGCGCGACGACGTAGTCATCACCCAATGCCTTGCGGACAACGTCTTTGGCCGGCAGTTGGTCTTCAGCCTTGGTCAGACGGATCAGACCGCCCTTGCCGTTCGCAGCCAGGCTCGAAGCCTTGACGTTGATCCCGGATTCCTTGAGCGCGGTGCTTACGCGATCCAGATCGGCCTGGTTGACCTGCAGAGCCGTGCTGGCGCCGCTGATCTGAATGGCCGGGTCATCGGGGTATAGATTCGGAGCGGAATAAATCAGACCGATCGCCAGCACCGCCAGGATCAGAATGTATTTCCACAGAGGATATTTGTTCAGCATCACGCCGCCCGTTATGAACGCGGGGCGCCTTGCGCGCCCCGTCGATTGAGTAGAAGTTGGAACCTTAGATCGCTTTCAGCGTGCCTTTTGGCAGCGTGGCGGCGATGGCGCCCTTCTGGAACTTCATTTCCACGGTGTCGGAAACTTCCAGAACCACGAAGTCATCGGCCACTTTGGTGATCTTGCCGGCGATGCCGCCGGTGGTGACCACTTCGTCACCCTTCTGCAGGCTGCTCAGCAGGTTCTTCTGCTCTTTGGCGCGCTTGGCCTGTGGACGCCAGATCATCAGGTAGAAGATGACCAGGAAGCCCACCAGGAAAATCCACTCGAAGCCGCCGCCCATAGGCGCTGCAGCCGGTGCAGCCGCGTCAGCCATGGCATTAGAGATAAAAAAGCTCATTTAGCACTCCAGTTGCAAATGTTGAATCTTGGGGTCAGAAAACTCAGTCCAAAGGCGGAACGGGAAGCCCGCGTTTGGCGTAGAAGGCATCGACAAAGGCGGCCAATGTACCCTGTTGAATAGCCTCGCGCAAACCAGCCATCAGCACCTGATAATGGCGCAAATTGTGGATGGTATTGAGCATGCTGCCGAGCATTTCGCCGCACTTGTCCAGATGATGCAGATAAGCGCGGGAGAAGTTCTGGCAGGTATAGCAATCGCAGGTCGGATCCAGCGGCGAATCATCATGGCGATGGAACGCGTTACGGATCTTCAGCACGCCTGTATCAATGAACAGATGCCCGTTGCGGGCATTACGGGTTGGCATCACGCAATCGAACATGTCCACACCGCGGCGCACACCCTCAACCAGATCTTCCGGTTTGCCAACGCCCATAAGGTAACGAGGTTTGTCAGCCGGCATCATGCCCGGCAGGTAGTCCAGCACCTTGATCATTTCATGCTTGGGTTCGCCCACCGACAGACCGCCGATGGCCAGGCCATCGAAGCCAATCTTGTCCAGGCCTTCCAGCGAGCGCATGCGCAGGTCCTGGTGCATGCCGCCCTGGACGATGCCGAACAGCGCCGCCGTGTTGTCGCCATGGGCATTCTTCGAACGCTGAGCCCAGCGCAGCGACAGCTCCATGGACACACGGGCCACGTCTTCGTCAGCCGGGTACGGGGTGCATTCGTCGAAGATCATCACGATGTCCGAGCCCAGGTCGCGCTGGACCTGCATCGACTCTTCCGGGCCCATGAACACTTTCGAGCCGTCGACCGGGGAGGCGAAGGTCACGCCCTCCTCCTTGATCTTGCGCATGGCGCCGAGGCTGAACACCTGGAAACCGCCGGAGTCGGTCAGGATCGGGCCTTTCCACTGCATGAAATCGTGCAGGTCGCCGTGTTCCTTGATCACTTCGGTACCCGGGCGCAGCCACAGGTGGAAGGTGTTGCCCAGAATGATCTCCGCGCCGGTGGCGACGATGTCACGCGGCAACATGCCCTTGACCGTGCCGTAAGTGCCCACCGGCATGAAGGCCGGGGTCTCGACGGTGCCACGAGGGAAGGTCAGACGACCACGACGAGCCTTGCCATCGGTGGCAAGCAACTCGAAAGACATACGACAGGTGCGACTCATACTGTTTCCTCTGGGCCGCGCGGCGCGGGATTACGGGTGATGAACATCGCATCACCGTAGCTGAAAAAGCGGTATCCGTTATCGACCGCGGCTTTGTAGGCAGCCATGGTTTCCGGATAACCGGCGAAGGCCGAAACCAGCATCAACAGCGTGGATTCAGGCAAATGGAAATTGGTGACCAGCGCATCGACCACATGGAACGGCCGGCCCGGGAAGATAAAGATGTCGGTGTCGCCGCTGAACGGTTTAAGTACGCCATCGCGGGCGGCGCTTTCCAGCGAACGCACGCTGGTGGTGCCGACAGCGATGACTCGACCGCCGCGCTCACGGCAAGCGGCGACGGCATCGACCACGTCCTGACCGACTTCCAGCCACTCGGTGTGCATGTGGTGATCTTCGATCTTCTCGACGCGCACCGGCTGGAAAGTGCCGGCGCCGACGTGCAGCGTGACGAACGCCGTCTCGACACCCTTGGCGGCGATCGCTTCCATCAGCGTCTGATCGAAATGCAGCCCGGCGGTCGGTGCCGCCACCGCGCCGAGCTTCTCGGCATACACGGTCTGATAGCGCTCGCGATCCGAACCTTCGTCCGGGCGGTCTATATAAGGAGGCAACGGCATGTGCCCGACGCGATCGAGCAGCGGCAGCACTTCTTCGGCAAACCCCAGCTCGAACAGCGCATCGTGACGCGCCAGCATCTCGGCTTCGCCGCCGCCGTCGATCAGGATCTTCGAGCCCGGTTTCGGCGACTTGCTGGAACGCACATGAGCCAGCACGCGGTGGGTATCGAGCACGCGCTCGACAAGGATTTCCAGCTTGCCGCCGGACGCCTTCTGCCCGAAAAGCCGCGCCGGAATCACCCGGGTATTGTTGAACACCATCAGATCGCCGGGGCGCAAATGCTCCAGCAGATCAGTGAATTGACGGTGTGCCAGGGCGCCGCTGACCCCATCCAGGGTCAACAGGCGACTACCGCGACGCTCGGCCAAAGGATGGCGGGCAATCAGCGAATCAGGAAGCTCGAAGGTAAAGTCAGCAACGCGCATGATGGGGTTCGTCTAGCAGGGCCGGAAAGTCTAGCGGAAATATCGAAAATTGACCATGAAACGTGATTGACCAACGGTAGGCACCTCTCTATACTTCGCCGCCATTGAGCCCTGATGGCGGAATTGGTAGACGCGGCGGATTCAAAATCCGTTTTCGAAAGGAGTGGGAGTTCGAGTCTCCCTCGGGGCACCAAAATTAGAAAAGGTCTTGCTTAGCAAGACCTTTTTTTTCGTCTGCCGGAAAGTGCCGCTGACCCTCCGGCGAGATCTCACACAGGTTCACAACATGGAAACGTCACTGGAAACCGTCGCCCTGTTCTCCCTGAAACTCGCCTACGAGGAAGAAGGCCTGAGCCCGATCCTGCGCGATGACATGGTCATGGGCGACTATCAGAAAGACGTGTTCGAACTGCTGGTGCGCCGGGGTGATGTCGAGACGATCCAGTTCAAGATGAATGAGTGTCTGGCGCTGGCGATGGATGCCCTGGGCGGTTTGGAAAAGCCGTTGGGGCGGGAGTTGCACAAACTGTCCGCCGATTTCAACCAGGCACGTTCGATGGAGCAGTTGGACGCACCGCTCCTTGCACTCAAGGGCTATTTGAAAGACGTACTGTAAGGCCTTACAGAAATGCCGGCAGTGGCATCTGGCACTTCAGTTGGGGAGGATGAAGATAGTGGCGCCATGATACTATTTTGCTATCTTGCGACCTTATTGAAAATAGAGGCACTGACGTCCTCTCAAGTGAAATGTCTTTCAGGAAAAAGATCGCAATGGACGCTTGGCTTTTCATGTTTGTCCACGTTGTGACCTGGATCTGGGTCGTGGGCGAAAGGGGCCGCTGGAATTTGCTGGTAGCGAACTGCGCCGGCTTCATCAGCGGCTGGATCGTAGGCTGGGTGTTTGTGATCCTGTACCAGTGGATCTTCGCTGGCGCGAATATGGCGATGCCACCGATTCCGGCGCGCAGCCTGCTGATTGTGATGAGCGGCGCGGGAGCACTGGTCGGCATGTGGATGTGGGTCGCACAGCTCAAGCGACCTGAGTCCAGTCTGCTCCGTCATCTGATCGGGGCTGTCTATGGGACCGCGGCGGGAGCTATTGCCCTGCTACTGACCACCCGACTTATCTATCCAGGCGCTTGACTGAATATCCATGCCATGGAGTAACGATCGACGCGTTGATGGCGCGATGCACCAGGTTTGGTATCTTGACGCCCCCGTCGTGTTCCGGGTTTTGCGAAAGGTTAAAAGGAAAGGATCGAATGGAGTTTCTGCGTTTTCTGGCATTTGTCGCGGCCTGGGGTTTCATGTGGCGCTGGGTGGTGAAAAACCGCGGCAGCTGGAATCTGTTTTACGCCAACCTGGTCGGTGTCGCGGGCGGTTTCATTGTTTCGATGGTGGTGCTGGCGATCACTTTTTCACTGTTCCCGTCGGCGCATCGCTACGAATCCGCGCAGACCGAAAACGTCGTGGCACAGCAGGAAGCCGAGCCGACCTCGTTGCTGCCGGAAGCCGAGGCGGTTGCAAGCCCTGCTGCGCAGAAAGATGCGCCGGTGTTTGCCGCTATCGAGCCGGACAACAAGCCCTCTCCAGCGGATTCCGCGTTGTTGCCGAACTATGCCAGTCGCGCGCCGAAGTCGATGTCGGTGCAATCCGTGATCGACCAGAGTGATGATGAGGGGCGCAAGGCCCTGACGGCGCTGAGCAAAAAACTGCGCGCCGACGCCCAGGGCGACAAATCGATGCTCGCGTATGTCATGTGCAGCCCGTTCGTGACCAGCACCTTGCGCTTCCCCGCCTCTGCCCGGTTTGCTGACAGCAAAAGCCTCACGCCGCAGCGCTTCAAGGATCAGGTTTACTCCTTCAGCAACACCGTCACCGCGCGGAACATGAATGGCGACGATGTGACGTACCGCTTCGACTGTTCCGTACAGGAACAGCCAAGCGTCGACGCGACACCTGCCGAATGGCGCCTGCTGGCACTGAAGCTGGAAAAAGCAGGCTCTTAAGCCCGGTTTAAGAGTTCGAGGCGCCGGCTGCGCTATCATCGTCGGCCTGTGCGCCTTGAGCTTTTCCCCCGATGCCTCCGATACCCGATGACCTGAGCCCGTTGCCTGCTGTTCTGGCCGGGCCACTGCTGCGCCGACTGGAACCAACGCGCTTAGTGCTTTGGCTGGTGGGCAGCCGCGAGCTGTCGCTGACCTTGCGCCTGCAAGGCGTAGGAGACATTCCACTGGATGCCGGGAAATGCACGGTCATTCCGGTAGGCACCCGGGCGTTTGTTCACCTGATCGACGTTCCGCTGGAAACCGCCCTGCCCTGCGACACCCGCATCGACTACGACCTGTTGATCGATGGCTTGCAGCCCATCGCCGAATGGGCGCCACACCTGCTCTACGACGACGCCACCTGCCCGAACTTCGTCCTGCGTTCGCGCATCGACCAGTTGCTCCACGGTTCCTGCCGCAAACCCCATCACCCGGCCGCCGACGGCCTGCTCTGTGTTGACCGGTTGCTGGCCGCCGAAACCGATCCGCAGCAACGTCCCGCCCTGTTGATGATGAGCGGCGATCAGGTTTACGCCGACGACGTTGCCGGCCCGATGTTGCGGGCGATTCATGCCCTGATCGAGCGCCTCGGCCTGTTCGGTGAACACCTCGAAGGCGCGGTGGTCAGCGACAGCGCGAAACTTTACGAACACCCCGCCAGCTACTACCACCGCGCGGATTTACTGCCGGCACTCGAGAGCAACGAGACACTGCGCGAGCGTTTCTTCGGCGGTGCACGCAAGCCGATTTTCACCAGCAGCAGCGCCGACAATCACCTCGTGACGTTTGCCGAAGTCATGGCTATGTATTTGCTGGTGTGGTCGCCTACGCCCTGGGCACTGGTCAATCCGCAGCCGCCAGCACTGACGCCTGACCGCCTCAAGCGCTATGCCCTCGAACAGACCCGCATCGACGGGTTCAAGGCCGGCCTCGGCCAGGTGGCCCGGGCCTTGGCGCATTTGCCGAGCCTGATGATCTTCGATGACCACGACATCACCGACGACTGGAACCTGTCCGCACAATGGGAGGAAACGGCCTACGGCCACCCATTCTCCAAACGCATCATCGGCAACGCGCTGATCGCCTACATGCTGTGTCAGGGCTGGGGCAACAATCCGGATGCATTCAGCGCTGTACTGGAGAAAACCCGAGGCCTGAGCGCCAGCGGTGATGACCGCTATCTCGACGCTCCCGTGCAGGACGAATTGATTGAGGAACTGCTGCGCTTTCAACAATGGCATTTCGTCTTGCCGACCAGCCCGGCGCTGGTGGTGCTCGACACCCGAACCCGACGCTGGCGCAGCGAAATGGCGCTCAAGCAACCGTCGGGTTTGCTGGACTGGGAAGCCTTGAGCGAACTGCAGCAGGAACTGCTCGACCATCCTTCAGCGATCATCGTTTCGCCGGCACCGATCTTCGGCGTGAAGCTGATCGAAACCGTGCAGCGAGTATTCAGCTGGTGCGGTTATCCGCTGCTGGTGGACGCGGAAAACTGGATGGCCCATCGCGGCGCGGCCCAGGTGATCCTGAACATTTTCCGACACTCGCGTACACCGGGCAGTTACGTGGTGCTGTCAGGCGACGTGCATTATTCCTTCGTCTACGAAGTCCTGATCCGACACCGCAAGGCCGGCCCGCGCATCTGGCAGATAACCAGCAGCGGCATCAAGAACGAATTCCCGCCTACCCTGCTGGAATGGTTCGACCGTCTCAACCGCTGGCTCTATTCACCGCGCTCGCCACTCAACTGGCTGACCAAACGCCGCAGCATGCGCATCGTCCCGTACGTGCCGGAACACGCCGAAGCGGGTGAACGGTTGTGGAACTCGGCGGGGATTGGTCAGGTGTTTTTCAATCAACAGGGGCAGCCGAAAGACATCATCCAGCACAACTCGAATGGCGCACCGAAGACCCGGATGCTGGCGCCGGATTTGTCGGACTACCCTGATTAGAAAAATCTCACGTAGACCGTGAGAGGGATCGCAGGCTCGTCGGAATCAGCTTACAGAAGACCCAGAAACGTCTCGACGAGACTTCGGTGATACTCAGCACACCGCAGGCAGCCCGTCTGTGGCACAACCACTGATAGGTATCGCCTTGTCATCCTGTACTCATTTCTGTACGTTCTTTGCATCAAGCGAGGACTACAACATGGACACTATCAACTACACCACAGCTCGTGCGCACTTGGCTGAAACCATGGATCGCGTGAATGAAGACTGCGCCCCGCTTCTGGTAACCCGCCAAAAAGGCGAGCCTGTAGTGATGATGTCTCTGGCCGAATACAACGCGCTGGAAGAAACGGCTTATCTGCTGCGTTCTCCGGCCAATGCCGAGCGCTTGATCAAATCAATTGGCGAAATGCGCGCTGGAAAAGCCAAAGTCAGGCAACTGATTGAAGAATGAAAATCCAGTTCACGCCAACGGGCTGGGAAGACTACTTATGGTTTCAACAAAACGATAAGGCCGGTCTCAAACGAATCAATCTTTTGATCAAAGCGATCCAGCGCCAACCCTTTGAAGGCTTGGGCAAACCGGAGCCGCTCAAGCACAACATGAGCGGCTTCTGGTCACGGCGGATAACTGCCGAGCATCGCTTGGTCTACGCGATCGTAGACGGCGAAATCTGCGTCATAACTTGCAGATTTCACTACTGACCGAGGGATCAGACATGGCTCAGGGAACGGCCAACCCCTCTGACAATCATCCCCACCTCCCGCTCATCAATCGTCAGCGGCGGCAGTAGCCGGATCGTCTTGCCCCGAGTGACGTTGATCAGCAGTCCATGATCCCGTGCAGCAATCAATGTCAGGTCGCGGACCGGCTGTTTCAGTTCGATGCCGATCATCAGCCCTTGCCCACGAATCGCCAGCACATTCGGATTGTCCGCCAGCTCTGCGCGCAAGCGGGTCAGCAGGCGCTCGCCCTGGACCCTGGCATTTTCCAGCAGGCCTTGTTCCTCGATAATCTCGAGCACGGTGCAGCCCACCCGACACGCCAGTGGATTGCCGCCGAAGGTGCTGCCGTGGCTGCCGGGGGTGAACAGATCCGCCGCTCGGCCCCGTGCCAGGCAGGCGCCAATCGGCACGCCGTTGCCCAGACCCTTGGCGAGGGTCATGACGTCGGGAAAGATGCCTTCGTGCTGAAACGCGAACCAGCGGCCGGTGCGGCCGATACCGGTCTGGATTTCGTCGAGCATCAGCAGCCAGGCGTGGCGGTTGCACAACTCGCGCAGGGTCTTGAGGTAGCCGGGCGGCGCCAGTTGCACGCCGCTTTCGCCCTGGATCGGCTCGACCAGAATCGCCACGATCCGCTGGCCATGCTTGCGCTGCACCTGCTCCAGCGCTTGAAGATCGCCGAACGGCACTTTGACGAAATCCCCGGGCAACTCATTGAAGCCCAGGCGCACCGCCGGGCCATCGCTGGCGGACAAGGTGCCGAGGGTACGCCCGTGAAACGCGTTGGCCATCACCACTACCAGCGGCTGCTCGATGCCTTTGCGCCAGCCGTACAGACGCGCCAGTTTCAGTGCGGTTTCATTGGCCTCGGCACCGGAGTTGTTGAAGAACGCCCGCTCCATCCCCGCCAGCCGCGTCAGCTTCTGCGCCAGCGATTGTTGCCAGTCGATGCTGTAGAGATTGGAAGTGTGCAGCAGCAAACCCGCCTGCTCGCTGATCGCCGACACGATGCGCGGGTGCGAGTGGCCGACATTGGTCACCGCCACGCCCGCCACCGCGTCCAGATACTCGCGGCCCGCCTGATCCCAGAGTCGGGTGCCCAGGCCCTTGATGAAGCTCAGGTCCAGCGGTTGATAGGTGTTCATCAGGGCGGCGGTCATGTCGGCAAACTCCAGCGAGGTGAGAGGTGCTGGCAGTATGGTTATCCACCTGAACTGGATAAACTCGGCAAAACTTCAATCATTTAGAAGCCAGGCTTGATAATGGATCTGTTCCAGTCGATGAGCGTGTACGTCAAGGTTGTGGAGTCCGGCAGCATGACGGCGGCCGCGCTGCAGTGCGAAATGTCCACGACCATGGTGGGCAATCACCTGCGGGCGCTGGAGCACCGGCTCGGTGTGCAACTGTTGCAACGCACCACCCGCCGCCAGCGGCTGACCGAGTTCGGCAGCGTTTACTACCAGCGCTGCCTGGAAGTGCTCGGTCTGGTCGCCGACTCCGAACGCCTCGCCGAACAGACGCTGGATGAACCGCGCGGCATCCTGCGGGTGACCGCGCCGCTGACCTTTGGCGTCGAACGTCTGGCCCCGGCGCTCAGTGAGTTTTCCCTGCAATGTCCGCAGGTCAAACTCGACGTGATCCTGACCAACCGCCGTCCGGATCTGCTGGAAAGCGGTCTCGACGTGGCCTTCCGACTGGGCCACTTCGACCAGTCCAACCTGATCGCCCGCCCGCTGATCGACTACACCCTGACCGTCTGCGCCTCCCCGGAATATGTAGCCCGACGCGGCATGCCGCTCACGCCTGAGGAACTGCGCCAACACGACTGTCTGTCCTTCGCCTACCCCGCCGGCGATGACTGGCAATCGGTGGAAAAACAGTGGCGCCTCAGCGGCCCGGACGGAGAAATCATGGTCGACGTCAAAGGCCCGATGCTGATCAACAGCTCCGCCGGCCTGCATCAGGCCGCGCGCACCGGCATGGGCATCGTAATGCTGCCGGATGCACTGGTGGAACAGGACCTGCGCGACGGCAGACTAGTCGTCGTGATGCCGGACTATCAGCCGCCGAATCGCCCGATGCATCTGCTCTACGCGCCGGATCGCTATCGGCTGCCGAAACTGCGTCGCTTTGTCGAGTTCGCCATGCAGATGTGGGGCAGGCCGTAGGCAACGCGACTACTGTTGGAAATACACCAGGGACGGGATGAACAAATGAACAAAGACATTTCAATACGCGACCTCATGCCCACGGAAGTGGAGGCGGCAAGGCAGTTTCTCGAGCGGCACGGCTGGGCTCATCGCACCGGCACCGCCGAACATTTCGCACAGCTTGTTGAGAACTCTCAGCGCACCGCTGTGGCATTGAGCGGCCAGCAGATTGTCGGTTTCGCCCGTGGCATTACCGATGGCTTGTCCAACGGTTACCTGTCGATGGTCGTGGTCGACGGGCAACATCGGCGCGCGGGCATCGGGCGGGCGCTGGTCGAACATGTGATGGGCGACAACAGCGACATTACCTGGGTTCTGCGTGCCGGGCGCGAAGGTGCGGAAGCGTTTTTTGGCAGCCTGGGGTTTGAAACGTCGGTGATCGCGATGGAGCGTTTGCGGCTGAAATAGCCGACGGTTACTGTGACCCCGGCTATGCTCCACCCTCCTCCTTTTCCAGCATGGATGCTGCGCAATGCTCACAATTCTGCAAAACACTCCGATACGGGTTTACCTGATTTTTCTGCTGGTGGTTTGTTTCGGTATAAAGGCGTTCTCTCCCCGCCGCGAAAGCCGTGCCTCTATGCTGATAACACCCCCGGCGTTTTTGGCGTGGTCGCTGTACTCCCTGAACCTGTCGATCAACCCGGCCTTGTTTTTCAGCACCTGGCTCGGCGCGCTGTTGCTGGGCGGTCTCTCGGCCTGGCTGGTGTTCTCCCGCCGGGGCGTGGTGCTCGACGACTCTGCGAAAGGGCTGATCATGCCGGGCACGGTAAAAATCCTGATCATGTACCTGATGTTCTTTTCTGCGAACTACTACTTCAATTACCAGCATGACGTGCATCCGGAGCGTTCCGCCTCCCCGGACATGCTGTTGATCAAGTCGATTATTTCGGGGTTCCTGGGCGGCCTGATCGGCACCCGCTCGTTGAAGCTCTACTGGACACTGCGTGCACTGGCGTCCCGGCGGTTGCCGAGGAATGCCATCGCCAATGAATAAGGCAGAGCGCTCGCGGTGCCAGGTTGCTCAACACAAATCATCCGGACAAATAATCGGCACCAACGGCCCCTTGCTCCGTGACAACGCCGCTGCGCTCCCCTAAATTAGTCGGCCTGAAAAAGCCCCCAGCGCTTTCTCGTCTCATCTCAAGTTAAAAAAGTAGTGAAATTTCAATGTCCGATTTCAACACCGCTGAATCCGTAGTCACTCTGTCGTCCAAAGCGGAATACGAAAACTCCATCAATCTTTCACAACATATCCCACAGGCGAAGATCATCAGCGAGATGGTGCTGGACGCGTTCCAGTCGAGCCGCGAGAGCGATCAAATCCGCGAACTGCGCGCCGCGATCCGTCAGGCACACGACCGCTTCGATGACGACCAGGCCTATGAGCTGATGGGCGAACTCAAGCGCCTGAAGGACGCTGAGGCTGCCGACATCGCTGCCCTCGAAGATCTGAGCAGCAAATTCCCGATCAGCCGCATCCTGTCCAGCTTCAAGGACGATCCGGCGTTCCAGGAAATCGTCTACGGGCTGGCCCTCAAGGTTCTGAACCAGACCCATCAGGCGATCAGCAACCCGAGCGGCGGCAAGAGCAAGGCCGCACGCGCCAAGAAAGACGTCGAAGTGTTCAGCATCAGCAAGGACGGCATCAGCGTGACCCTGCCAATGCGCACACCGCGTTCGCGTCTGAGCGTGGATCGCGAGGCGCTTGAATTCCTCGGTTTCACCTTCGTCGGCGAAGGCGACGAGGCGGAAATCGAAGGCGAAACCTTCGTCGACAACGCCGGCACCGAGCACGCGATCAACCGCAAGAACATCATCACCGCCCTGCAACAGCAGACCGCGTTCGACGGTTACAGCATCGCCGCCCAGTAACACCGGCGCTGACGAAAAAGCCCCGCTCTGAATGTCAGGCGGGGCTTTTTGTTGTCCGCAGATTGGCGGTTATGCCGATGGATGCACGGCGGCAATCATGTCGACTTCGATGGCTGCGTTCTTCGGCAACTGATAGACGCCGACGGTAGTGCGGGTATGGCGCCCGACATCGCCCAACACATAACTGAATACGTCCGAGGCGCCGTTGGCGACTTCGCTGAGATCGACAAAATCCGGCGTGGACTTCACGTACACCGTGACCCGCAACAACGCCCTGACCTTGTCCAGCGAACCGACTGCATCGACGATAAAGGCCAGACACCGCATCGCACTGATGCTCGCCGCGGCCTGCGCATCCTTGAGCGTCAACTCCTGCCCCACTCGCCCTGGATACTGAATCCTGCCCTCGGTGCGCGGCACCATGCCGCTGATGTAGATCTCATCGCGATGACGGATCAACGGCGCGTAATTGCCACCCACCGTGTTCTCGCCATTGATGTCGTAGTTCAGCTCTTTTGCCAGGGCAATGAAGCGCTCGTCGCAGGTCATCCTCTCAGTCATTTCGCCCAGCCTCTTGATCGATGCATGAAGTTGGATCCGAATCTAGGGCTTTTGCCTGTTGATCGCAACCTGTCGATTTCTAGCTAGTCGTTTCGAGGGAATGGCTGATTACCCCACCCTTTTGGGAGAGAGTCTGTTCGCGACAAAGGACGTCGTTTATCCATCATCCGAGCAACAAAAAACCCCGCTCATCTCTCGATGAACGGGGTTTCTCGTACAACGTTCGAACCTTACGGCGCGTACGTCAGCAGCAGCTCGGTCGGCACCTTGAAGTCCAGGGACATCATGACGCTCAACGCGGTGATGGTGAAGATCGAGAACACGAACAGCTTGCGTGCCCAGACCGTGTCATCCACCGCCTTGTAGCCGGTCCAGGCCATGTACAGCCAGTACATGCCCATGGCCGCGGCGACGGCGAGGTAGCTCATGCCGGCGTAACCGCTGAAGGTCAGCATCAAGGTCGCCACGAGGAAGGCCAGGATGTAGAGCAGGATGTGCTTCTTGGCCACCTGGATTCCGCGCTTCACTGGCAGCACCGGAATCGATGCGGCCAGGTAATCGTTGAAGCGGAAGATCGCGATGGCGTAGGAATGCGGCATCTGCCACAGGCTGAACATCACCAGCAGGGTCAGCGCGGCCATGTCGAAGCTGTTGGTCACGGCCACGTAACCGATCACCGGCGGCATGGCGCCCGACAGACTGCCCACCAGCGTGCCGTGAACCGACTTGCGCTTGAGGTACAGGCTGTAGAAGCCGACGTAGATGATGAAGCCGATCACGGCGAACAGGGCAGCCAACGGGTTGGCCACCTTGTACAGCAACGCAACGCCGGCGACACCCAGGACGGTCGCATAGACCAGGGCCAGTTTCAGGGAGATCAAGCCCTGGACCAGCACCCGGTTCTTGGTGCGTTCCATCTTCAGGTCGATGTCGCGGTCGATGCAGTTGTTGAACACGCAACCGGAGGCCACGACCAGGGAAGTGCCGATCATGGCTGCCAGAAACACGGCCAGATCGACATGCCCTTTCGAGGCCAGGAAGAACCCGCCTGCCACAGAAAGCACGTTACCGAAAATGATCCCCGGTTTGGTGATTTGGATAAAGTGCTTGAGCGACATCGGGTTTACCTCACTTCGCCATCATGTAGGTGTGGATGCTGAACATGATCCACAGCGACAGACCGACCAGCAGCACGATCACGATGGCCGTAAAGACGAACGCAATCACGTTGTTACGTTGAGCGATGGAACGGTCCAGGTGCAGGAAGTAATACAGGTGAACGATCACCTGGATCACGGCGAACAGCAGGACGATTGCCAGCGTCGTCGACTTCGGCAGGGTCGGGAACATCACCAGGCCGAACGGGATGACGGTCAGGATTACCGACAGGATGAAGCCGATGGCGTACGACTTTACGCTGCCGTGGCCAGCATCATGGCTGTCATGGGAGTGTGCATTAGCCATTACAGGGTCCCCATCAGGTAAACAACGGTGAATACGCAGATCCACACCACGTCCAGGAAGTGCCAGAACAGGCTCAGGCAGCTAAGACGGGTCTTGTTGGTCGCCGTCAGGCCGTGCTTGTTGACCTGGTACATCATGATGCCCATCCAGATCAGACCGGCGGACACGTGCAGACCGTGGGTACCGACCAGCGTGAAGAACGCCGACAGGAAGCCCGAACGGCTAGGACCGAAGCCCTCGGAGATCAGCAGGTGGAACTCGTTGATCTCCATGGCGATGAAGCCTGCGCCGAGCAGGAAGGTCATGAACAACCAGCCCAGAACCTGCTGCTTTTTACCCTTGTACAACGCCAGCATGGCGAAGCCGTAGGTGATCGAACTGAACAACAGCAGAGCGGTTTCGCCCAGCACGTATGGCAGTTCGAAGATGTCGTGGCCCGACGGGCCACCGGCGACGTTGTTTACCAGTACCGCGTACACCGCGAAGATCGACGCAAACAGAATGCAGTCGGTCATCAGGTAGAGCCAGAAACCGTATACGGTCATCTCGCCCGAGTCGTGGTGATGGTCATCGTGCCCATGGTCATGACCATGGGCGTGTCCAGCATTGGTCACTAAGTTCGACATTGTTTAAGCCTGTTCCAACTTGGTTTCAACACGGGTTGCGGAAGCAGGGATCTTCCCGGCCGCTACCAGACGCTTGTGCTGCTCGGCTTCGATGCGCTCGATCGTTTCAACCGGCACCATGTAGCCCTGATCGTCACGTGCTGCGTGGATCACGAAGTAGATGACAGTGCCGGCCAGGCTGGCGATCGCCAACCACCAGATGTGCCAGATCATCGCGAAACCGAACACGGTCAGCAGTGCGCCCATCACCACGCCAGTGGCAGTGTTGTTCGGCATGTGGATCGGTTCGTACTTGGCCGGGGCCTTGTACGCGGTACCGTTTTCCTTGGCCTCGGTGAACGGATCGATGCAGTCTGCCTTTGGCAGTACAGCGAAGTTGTAGAACGGAGGTGGCGACGAGGTCGACCATTCCAGGGTATGGGCATTCCACGGGTCACCGTGTTCGCACATGTTTTCCGGCTTGTTGCGGTCACGCACCGACACGTACAGCTGGATCAGCTGGCAGGCGATACCCACAGCGATCATCACCGCACCGAACATGGCAACGTACAGGTACGGTACCCACTCAGGGTTGGTGGTGGCGTTCAGACGACGGGTCATGCCCATGAAGCCCAGAGCGTAGAGCGGCATGAACGCGACGAAGAAGCCCGAGATCCAGAACCAGAACGCTGCTTTACCCCAGCCTTCGTGCAGCTTGAAGCCGAACGCTTTCGGGAAGTAGAAGCCGAAACCTGCGATGTAGCCGAATACCGCGCCGCCGATGATCACGTTGTGGAAGTGAGCGATCACGAACAGGCTGTTGTGCAGAACGAAGTCAGCACCCGGGATGGCCAGCAGTACGCCGGTCATGCCGCCGATGGCGAAGGTCACCATGAAGCCCAGGGTCCACAGAACCTGGCTGGTGAAGCGCAGACGGCCCTGGTAGATGGTGAACAGCCAGTTGAACAGTTTCACACCCGTCGGGATGGAAATCAGCATCGTCGCCAGACCGAAGAAGGCGTTGACGCTGGCACCCGAACCCATGGTGAAGAAGTGGTGCAGCCAAACCATGAAGCCCAGTACCGAGATCGCGCCCGAGGCGTAGATCATCGAGTGGTGGCCGAACAGTTTCTTGCCGGTGAAGGCCGAGATGACTTCCGAGAAAATGCCGAATGCCGGCAGGATCAGGATGTAAACCTCAGGGTGGCCCCATGCCCAGAACAGGTTGACGTACATCATTGGATTGCCACCAAGTTCATTGGTGAAAATGTGGAAATCCATGTAACGGTCAAGGGTCAGCAGTGCCAGGGTAGCGGTCAGGATCGGGAACGAAGCCACGATCAGGACGTTTGCCCAGGTGCAGGTCCAGGTGAAGATCGGCATGTCCATCAGTTTCATGCCAGGGGTACGCATTTTCAGCACGGTCGCGAGGAAGTTAACCCCGGTTAACGTTGTACCCAGACCCGATAGCTGTAGCGCCCAGATGTAGTAGTCCATCCCCACGCCAGGGCTGTATTGCAGACCCGACAGCGGTGGATAGGCAACCCAGCCGGTCTTGGCGAATTCGCCGACGCCCAGGGACAGGTTGATCAGCACGACGCCGGACACCAGCAGCCAGAAGCTCAGGGAGTTCAGGAACGGGAACGCAACGTCACGCGCGCCGATCTGCAGCGGCACTGCAAGGTTCATCAGGCCGGTGAAGAATGGCATCGCCATGAAGATGATCATGATCACACCGTGAGCGGTGAAGATCTGGTCATAGTGTTCAGGTGGCAGGTAGCCAGGCGAACCCTCGGTGGCCATGGCCAGCTGGGTACGCATCATGATGGCGTCGGCAAAACCGCGCAGCAGCATGACCATGGCGACGATGATGTACATCACGCCGATTTTCTTGTGGTCGACCGACGTCAGCCACTCGGTCCACAGGTAAGTCCACTTCTTGAAGTAGGTGATTGCAGCGAACAACGCCAGACCACCGAGCGCGATCATCGAGATGGTGACCATCACGATCGGCTCGTGGAAAGGGATCGCTTCCCAACTTAATTTACCAAACATCGTTTACTCCTCTGCCCCGGCAGCTGAATGCGAATTCGAGTCCATATCCGTTGCCGCCACTTCTTTCTCTTTCTTCTCGTGCTTCAGCGGCTTGCCTGGTTTCATGCCTTCGTACTTGTCGACGATGGTCTGGAACAGGTTCGGCGTGACCGAGGAGTAGAGCTCGACTGGATTGTTCTGGCTTGGCTTGGCAAGGGCTGCGTATTCAGCGGCTTCAAGCTGTTTAGGTGCCTTCTTGACTTCACTTACCCAGGCGTCGAAATCTTCCTGAGAAGTTGCGATCGCTTTGAATTTCATACCGGTGAAACCAGCGCCGCTGTAGTTGGCGGAGATACCGTCCATTTCAGCGTTGCGGTCAGCGATCAGGTGCAGCTTGGTGGTCATGCCCGCCATCGCGTAGATCTGGCCGCCCAGGCCCGGGATGAAGAACGAGTTCATCACCGCGTCCGAAGTGATCCGGAAGTTAACTGGCGTGTGCGCCGGGAACACGATCTTGTTGACCGTGGCGATGCCTTGTTCCGGGTAGATGAACAGCCACTTCCAGTCCAGCGCGACCACTTCGATGGTCACCGGCTTGACGTCGGATTCGATCGGACGATACGGATCCAGCGAGTGGGTCGACTTGTAGGTGATGTAACCCAGGGCAATGATGATCAGGACCGGGATGGTCCAGACTGCCACTTCGATCTTGGTCGAGTGCGACCATTTCGGGGTGTAGACGGCGTTCTTGTTGGAGGCGCGGTACTTCCAGGCGAACAGGAAGGTCATGACGATGACCGGCACAACGACCAACAGCATCAGCAGCGTGGCGGTGATGATCAGGTTGCGCTGTTCCAGGCCGACCTGGCCCGTTGGATTGAGCAAGGTCATGTTGCAGCCTCCCAGCAACAACGTGCCGAGCAGCGGCACTAGGCCTAGTAATCTGGGGTACCTGTTTTTACTCATCTCACGACCTCTAAAGCAGCTTGCGCAATGCAGTTGGGTTTTGATCGCCAACACTTCACCCTGCCAAGGGTTGGCATTTTCTTTGGATTGAATAAGGGCCGCCCGTCGCGCGTCAGACGCTCGACAAAACCTGGGACAGCGGTCAGTTCTTATTCGAATTCGTGGTCAAAGGCCTTGTTACAGACCAATTCCATTTGGTGCGGAAAGTTGGAAAGGCACCGACACCTGGGTGTCTCGCAAGCCTCTCGGCTGCCCGACACCCGACTTCCTGCTCGCTCTTTAATAAAGGCTGAACAGTGCCGGGAATTCAGTGCGGGCGATTGTAGATAGGTAGCGCCCTATACACCATGTCTTATCCCGAAATAATTTTTATCGTTCTGAGCAACAATCCATCGCTTTTTTTGCAAAAGTGGCCCATGTTATCGAAATCGATTCTCAACAAAAACACCAAAAAATGTAGGTCTATCGGCCTCAGTTCAGACAGCTCCGAAAGCTTTTTCCCACGGCGCGATCCGCGCAAAGCCCGATATGCCAAGGCTTTTGGCCATCTGCCCGAGTCTGTTAAAACTGCCTGATCCGGCACACGCGTGCAAAAACCGAAAAACGCTGAAACAGACCAATCCTTTTTTGTAACAGCACTCCAATCCGGACCTGTGAAACGCGCTGCGACAGGGCGTGTGTGACAACATGTCGCACACCTGTCGCACCCTTCCTTGCCGTTCGTCACGGTGTTTTCACACAGACCCTGAAATGCAAAACGCCTCGATCTGCGTCACCGCAAATCGAGGCGTTTGGTTTATCGGCGCACGCGCCGAAAAGTTGATTCAGCGCAACGCTTTTCGGTTACGCGAGGTCAGCAGCGGCACCAGGATCACCACCAGCACGAAGGCCACCAGCGCCCATTGCGCCAGCGACAGGCCGAGGATCGGCGGGTACGGCGTCGAGCAGAAACCGTCGACCTGGAAGCCCAGCGGGAAGATCTTCGCCAGCGGCAGGTCATCGACGATCGGCTGCAACACATCGATGCCGCAGCTCACCGCCGGATAGAACTGGGTGTACACGTGATGCCCGGCGACACCAGCGCCGGCGATGGCACAAATCACCACCAGCACCTCGAACACGGTGATGCTGCGCCGGGTGCGCATGGCCGCGCCGATGAACGCGAACAACGCAATCAGCAGTAACGCATAACGCTGCAGGATGCACAGCGGGCACGGCGCCTCGCCCAGCACGATCTGCATGTACAGTGCGCCACCGATCAGCGCCAGGCAGATGATGCCCAGCAACACCAGATAGCGCCGCTCACGTCCCAATCGAATCGTTTCCTCGCTCATCGCGTTTCCCTTTCATGTCCATGGTTCAGCTGGCCGGCGGCTGCGCTTGCAGTTGCGCCATCAGGCTGATGTTGTCTTCGATATGCCAATTGGCCGCGATGCGACCGTTGTCGATCTGATAAATATCGGTTGCCCGGAAGTCTACACGCTGGCCCTGCCCTTTGAGAGCCTTGAACGTGCCGGTGAAATGCCCGCGAAAGTGCAGGTGCACCACCACGCGATCCCCGGCGACGATCATTTGCTCGATCTCGCAGCTCAAGTCCGGCACCGCCGTGCGAAAGAACTTCGACGCCAGCAGCGGCCCGGTCGGCCCCTGTACCCGGCCTTCCGGCGGGGTCTTGTCGACGAACTGCGGCGACAGGGCAGCGGTGGCCAACGCCTCTTCGCCCGTGTTCCAGAAACTGCCATAACGCCGCGCCGCCAGTTCCATCGCATCACGCTTGGCCTTGGGCAGGCTCTGATCGACGATCAGGGTCTGCGGCTGGATCAACGCGGATTCGGCGAACGCGAATGGACTGGACAGCAAGACAACCGACAGGCCCAAAGTGGCCAGGCTGAAACGACGGGAAGAGGCGAAGTGCGACATGGGGACGATCCTGATCATGTAAACGAACGAGCGCCTATCATCAGCATCGGGGAATAAACGATAAACCGGTTAAGAAACGATTAACCTTTAAACAGAATTTAAGAATCAGGGCCGTGTAACGGCCAATCGCGAGTAGGCTCGCTCCCATATTTGAATGCATTTCAATGTGGGAGCGAGCCTGCTCGCGAATGAGGGCAACCCGGTTCCGGATTATTCCAGAGCAGCAGCCGGCCCGAAGAACTCATACCGGCTCTGCTTCTCCGGCACACCCAGGGCCTTCAGGTGACGCTTGATCGCCCCCATGAAACCTTTCGGCCCAAGGAAGTAAGCGTCCACATCACGCTCCGCCGGCAGCCACTCGCCCAGTTGCTCCTCGCTCAACAACCCGACCTTGTCCGCCGCCGGGCTCACGCCGTCATCTTCGGCGTAGCAATAGAAGCGCTTGAGCTGCGGATGGCGCGCGGCCAGCCCGTCGATCCAGTCACGGAACGCATGCACGCTGCCGTTGCGCGCACTGTGAATGAAGTACACCGGACGCTCGGTTTCCAGCGCCGCTTCCAGCATCGCCAGCGTCGGCGTGATACCGACGCCGCCGCTGATTAGCACCAGCGGTTTATCACTGGCGGTCAGGGTGAATTCGCCCGATGGCGGGAACAGTTGGATGCTGGAACCGACATGCAACTGATCGTGCAAATAATTGGAAGCTCGACCACCCGGTTCACGCTTGACGCTGATGCGGTACTGGCCTTTGTTGGCCAGGGCCGACAGCGAGTAGTTGCGGCGGATTTCTTCGCCGTCGAGGATCAGCTTCATGCCGATGTATTGGCCTGGCTCGGCTGCGAGAATCGGGCCCTTGTCCGCCGGTTCGAAGTAGAACGAGGTGATTTCCGCACTCTCCTCGACCTTGGCCGCGACAATGAACTCCCGCGCCCCGCGCCAGCCGCCGACGGCTTGCTCTTTCTGGTCATAAATGGCGGTTTCGGCGCCGATCAGGATCTCGGCCAACTGACCGTAGGCCGCGCCCCAGGCACTCATCACTTGCGGGGTGGCGATTTCTTCGCCGAGCACTTCGGAGATGGCGCGCAGCAGGCAGGTGCCAACGATCGGGTAGTGCTCCGGCAGGATTTGCAGCGCAACGTGCTTGTTGATGATCTTGGCCACCAGATCGCCCAACTGGTCGAGTTGATCGATGTGACGGGCGTACATCAACACGCCGTTGGCCAAGGCGCGAGGCTGGTCACCGCTGGCTTGGTGAGCCTGGTTGAACAGCGGGCGAACCTCCGGGTACTCGGAGAGCATCATGCGGTAGAAGTGGGTGATCAGCGCTTCACCGCCGCTTTCCAGCAGAGGCACAGTGGATTTGACGATGGCTCGATCCTGGACGCTAAGCATAAGGGTGACTCCTGAGCTTTTTCTAAAAGTGCCTTATCCATTCCAGTATTCGTGCCAACTATTTTTTCTATATAAATCAACAGCTTGAAAATTATGTAGTCAGATCGACACAAGCACCTCTATAGTCGCTTCGACTACAACGTGTCTCTTTGACTACAAGCCCATGTCCGCCAAATCATTGCTCACCGCCCTGCTCCCACTGGTCTCCGACCTGTCCCGCGAACTGCCAGAAGGCGAGCGCTATCGGCGCCTGCTCGAAGCCATGCGCGCCCTGCTGCCCTGCGATGCCGCCGCACTGCTGCGCCTAGATGGTGAATGGCTGGTGCCGCTGGCCGTGGACGGTTTGAGTACCGACACCCTCGGTCGCCGCTTCAAGGTCAGCGAACACCCGCGCTTTGAAGTGCTGCTGGCCGGTGAAGGACCGACCCGTTTTGCCGCCGACAGCGATCTGCCCGATCCGTACGACGGACTGGTCGACGGTCTCGACGACCACCTCGAAGTTCACGACTGCCTCGGCTGTCCGTTGTTCGTCGATGAAAAACTCTGGGGCCTGATTACCCTCGACGCCCTCGATCCCGAACGCTTCGAACCTATCGAACTCGATGCCTTGCAAGCCTTCGCCAGTCTCGCATCGGCCACTGTGAATGCCGCCGAACGCATCGAACGTCTGGCGATCCGCGCCGAAGACGAACACCAGCGCGCCGAGGTCTATCGCCAGGCCAGCGGCCAGCAGAACCGCGAAATGATCGGCCAGAGCAAGGCGCATAAACGACTGGTGGAAGAAATCAATCTGGTCGGCGGCAGCGACCTGACCGTGTTGATCACTGGCGAAACCGGAGTCGGCAAGGAACTGGTGGCCCAGGCGATCCACGCTGCCTCCAAGCGCGCCGACAAACCGATCATCAGCCTCAACTGCGCGGCCCTGCCGGACACGCTGGTGGAAAGCGAACTGTTCGGCCACGTGCGCGGCGCCTTCACTGGCGCCACCAGCGACCGGCGCGGCAAGTTCGAACTGGCCAACGGCGGCACGCTGTTTCTCGATGAAGTCGGCGAGTTGTCGTTGACCGTCCAGGCCAAGCTGTTGCGGGTTTTGCAGAGCGGCCAGTTGCAGCGTCTGGGTTCGGACAAGGAGCATCAGGTCGACGTGCGCCTGATCGCCGCGACCAACCGCGACCTGGCCGAAGAAGTGCGCAGCGGCCGCTACCGCGCCGACTTCTACCATCGCCTCAGCGTCTACCCGTTGCGAGTGCCGGCGCTGCGTGACCGGGGCCGCGATGTGTTGTTGCTCAGCGGTTATTTCCTGGAACAGAACCGCTCGCGCATGGGCCTCAACAGCCTGCGTCTGAACAGCGACGCCCAGGAGGCGCTGCTGGCCTACACCTGGCCGGGTAATGTGCGGGAACTGGAACACTTGATCGGACGCAGCGCACTGAAGGCGCTGGGCAACTGCAAGGTGCGGCCGAAGATTCTCAGCCTCAGTGCGCTGGATCTCGATCTGCCGCGCGAGGTTGTGGATAACTCATCGGCGCCGTCCGAAGCAGCCACCCTCCAGCCGTTGATCAGCGGCGACCTGCGCACCGCCACCGAGCAGTATCAGCGGCAGTTGATCAGTGCAGCGCTTGAGCG
Source organism: Pseudomonas sp. GW456-12-1-14-TSB6 (assembly GCF_059424205.1). NCBI lineage: Bacteria > Pseudomonadati > Pseudomonadota > Gammaproteobacteria > Pseudomonadales > Pseudomonadaceae > Pseudomonas > Pseudomonas sp. GW456-12-1-14-TSB6. Next base: position 5,914 of record NZ_JBWKZE010000022.1, on the reverse strand, counting down.
CAATCGGGACAACTGGGCCAGTGCGGCGCGGGAGCTGGGGCTGGACCGGGCGAATCTGGGGCGGATGGCGAAGCGGTTGGGGATGAAATAAAAGTCCCGCCGTCGGATTGGCGCCGGAATCCCTAAAGCCTGCCGGTTACAAGTCGATAACCCGGCATCGATACTTGCTGGCGATCCGTGCGATCGCCGCTCACCTTTCTCCACAGAAGGTTTTTATGTCTTCCAACAAAGCCCGCGCAGATTCACTTTCGCTTCTGCTGTTTACCTTGCGCAGCGGCAAGCTGATGGCGATCAACCTGCTGAAGGTCAGTGAAATCATCCCCTGCCCGCCGCTGACCAAGCTGCCGGAGTCGCACCCGCACGTCAAAGGCATCGCCACCCTGCGCGGTGCTTCGCTGTCGGTGATCGACCTGAGCCGCGCCATCGGCGAGCGGCCGCTGGAAGACCCGAACGGCGGCTGCCTGATCGTCACTGACGTCAGCCGTTCGAAACAGGGTCTGCATGTGCAGGCGGTGAGCAAGATCGTGCATTGCCTGACCACCGACATCAAACCGCCGCCGTTCGGTTCCGGCGGTTCGCGCGCCTACATTACCGGCGTGACTTCGGTGGACGGCACGCTGGTGCAGGTGCTGGACATTGAAAAAGTCATCCACGGCATCGCCCCGGCACAGATCGAAATGGCCCCGACCGAGCTGAGCATGGAAGACGCCGAAGTGCTGGGTAACGCGCGGATCCTGGTGGTCGACGACAGTCAGGTGGCGCTGCAGCAATCGGTGCACACCCTGCGCAACCTCGGCCTGCAATGCCACACCGCGCGCAGTGCCAAGGAAGCCATCGACTGCCTCCTGGACCTGCAAGGTACGGCGCAGCAGATCAACCTGATCGTCTCCGACATCGAAATGTCCGAGATGGACGGTTACGCCTTCACCCGTACCCTGCGCGAAACCCCGGACTTCGCCCACCTCTACGTGCTGCTGCACACCTCGCTCGACAGCGCGATGAACAGCGAAAAGGCCCGCCTTGCCGGCGCCAACGGCGTGCTGACCAAGTTCTCCTCGCCCGAGCTGACCCACTGCCTGATCGAAGCGGCCAAACACGTCGCAGCCCAGGGTCACTGAGTCTTGAGCGAGACGTTCTGTTTTCTGATGCGGCGCGATCTGAGCCAGGACGTGCCGACCATCGAATGGCCGAACGGCATCGAACTCACGACCTACAGCGCCGAACGCGCATCCGCCGTGCATGAACTGATGCAGATCGGCTACCGCGAAGGCGGTGGTCGGGTGCCGGCGCTGGATGTGTGGCAAAAACAGTTTGAAAACGACCCGGAATACGATCCGGCACTGTGTTTCATCGCCAGCGATGCCGAAGGCGTCATTGGCGTGGCGCAATGCTGGACCAGTTCCTACATCAAGAATCTGGTGGTGCACCCTCGCGCCCAGGGACGTGGATTGGGTCGGGCGTTGCTGCTTCATGCGTTCAAGGCGTTTCAGGATCGACGCGAAGGGTTTGTCGACCTGAAGGTGCTGGAAGACAACCGGCGAGCGCAACGCTTGTACGAAAGGTCTGGAATGTATGTGGTTCGCCGGGAATGGGTGCCGGACTGACAAACTAAAATCCTGCGGCATACTCCAACCTTGGCGATCAACTTCCAAGGATGCCCGAACCATGAAACGCCTCGCCCTCTCCGTACTTTGCCTCATCGCCCCGTTGGCCCACGCCTCCAGCCCCGACGCCTGGGCGGCCTACGACAAAACCGTGCTCGCCAGCTGCACCAAGGCCAGCGGCCTGAAAAACGCCAAACCGGTCGGCAACGCCGCGCAATTCGATGACCGTGTCGGCTACACGGCGCTGTTGCTGCAAGGCCAGTACCCGCAAAAACACATGAAGGGCCAGCAAGGCACCGAGCTGTGTCTCTACAACAAAAAGTCGAAATCCGCATTCGTCACCGAATGGGACTCGATCCGCCCCACCGCCAAACCCTGAGCGAATGGCGCACAACTTGCTTCACTTCGGGCCTGTACGGCGGCTTTATGTCGCCGATTCAAACCCTGATTGAAGATTGCCCGCTCAATGAATACGACCTTTTCCTGCGTAGGCTGCGGCAAATGCTGCACCGATCACCATGTGCCCCTGACCCTGGCCGAAGCCCGAATGTGGGCGGCCGACGGCGGTCAGGTGATCGTGCTGGTGGAGGCGTTTCTTGCCAACGGCCTTGGGCTGCCGGAGCAGCAGCGCGAGCATGCGCAACGCCGTTCGGCAGTTGTCCGCAGCGGAATGTCCGACGCCCATGTGGCGATCACTTTCGCCGCCTACAACGTCGGCCCCTGCCGGAATCTTGACGCAGACAAGCTGTGCCGCATCTACGAGCGTCGACCGCTGGTGTGTCGCATCTATCCCGCCGAAATCAATCCGCACATTGCGCTGAACCCTGCCGCCAAGGACTGCCCGCCAGAATCGTGGGAGCAAGGGCCGCAGTTGATCGTCGGCGGCGAACTGGTGGATCAGGAACTGGTGACGCTGATCCAGCGCTCCCGTCAGGCCGATCGCGACGACATCCGGATCAAGGACGCGATCTGCGGCCTGCTCGGCATCCGCACCACCGCGCTCAAGGGCGACGGGTTTACCGCGTACCTGCCGGACATGGGCGCGTTCGCCTCGGTGATCGATCAGGTCACGGCGCAGCCATTGAGCGAAGTTTCCAGTGAATGGCTGTTCCATGTCTCCGGCGACGACATTGCCGGGCAAGTGCGGGCGGCCGGGGCACAGGTGGTGTCCGAGCCGCCGCAGACTTACGCATTCATTTCGTTGCGGGCGGCCTAAGCGCCCTGCCGCCGTCCCCAGAACTCCCGCGCCAGCGAACGCAAATCCCCCGCCAGCCCCGCCACATCCTGTGAGTTGAGCTGGCTCTGGCGCCCCTCATCCACCGTCAGCTCGCACGCCGTGCGAATACTGACGATGTTGCGGTTGATGTCCTCGCTCACCGCGCTCTGCTCTTCGACCGCTGCCGCAATCTGCAGGCTCATCTCGGTAATCTGTTCGACCCGCCCGCTGATCCCGTCCAGGGCCCGGGCCGCACGCTGCGCCTGTTCGACGCTGTTATCCACATGCTCGCTGCTCTGCTGCATCACCAGCACCGCATCCCGCGCGCCGTTTTGCAGGGTGCTGATCATCCTTTGAATCTCATTGGTCGACTGCTGAGTGCGCTGGGCCAGGCCACGCACCTCATCAGCGACCACCGCAAACCCACGCCCGGCATCCCCGGCCCGCGCCGCTTCGATTGCGGCGTTGAGCGCCAGCAGATTGGTCTGCTCGGCGATGCTGCGAATCACCTCCAGCACCCCGGAAATCTCGCTGCTGTGGCCTTCGAGCTGATGAATCACCTCGGTCGCCCGCCCCAACTCCTCGGCCAGCCGCAACACCGCACTGCGACTCTCGCCCACCAGCAGATGACCCTCACGGGTTTCCGTCCCCGCCATATCCGCCGCCACCGACGCCTGCTGCGCATGGCTGGCCACCTCGGCCACACTGGCCGCCATTTGATGAATCGCCGCCGCCACCTGATCGGTTTCCGCCTGCTGCGCCAAGGTGCTGGTGTGACTGCTGTGCAGATGATCCACCAATTGCGCCGCATGCCCGGCCAGCCGCTGCGACGCATCGCCGATCCGCCCCACCACCGCGCCGACCTGCGCTTCAAGCATCTGCAAGGCAAACTCGATCTGCCCGAACTGATCCCGCCGCCCGGTATAAATGCCCTGGCTCAAGGGGTTGTCGGCAATCAACCGCGCACGCTCGGTCAGACGCTCCAGCGGCCGCAATAACCAACCCACGCCCAGCGCACACGCACCACTGCCGGCTACCAGCGCAGCGGCTTCGATGCCCAGAGACTCCGGCCGCAGCCAGGCTTCAATCCCCAGCACCAGCGCCAGCACCGAACTGGTCAACGCCATGATCTTCGCCCGCAAACTCAGGCTCGGCAGCCACTGCCACCGCGCCATCCGCCCCTCGCGCAACTGCGCATACGCCCGCTCCGCCGCCGCAATCTGCCGCGCATCCGGCCGCGTGCGCACCGACTGATACTCCACCGCCGCACCGTTCTGCGTGACCGGCGTGACATAGGCACTGACCCAGTAATGATCACCGTTCTTGCAACGATTCTTCACCAGCCCCATCCACGACCGCCCACCCTTGAGCGTCTGCCACATATGGGCAAACGCCTGCGCCGGCATGTCCGGATGACGCAGCAAATTGTGCGGCGCACCCAGCAGCTCGTCGCGGCTGTAACCGCTGATCCTGATGAAGTCGTCGTTGGCGTAGGTGATCGCGCTGGTCAGATCGGTGGTCGAGAGAATGTTCGCATCCGGCGCAACATCGACATTGCGCCCGGTCACCGGGAGATTGATCTTCATGGAAAGCGCGCTCGTTGTATTGGAAAGAGTCGGCAGGGCTGCTGACTCTAAGCGCACTCACTGGTTAAACGTTGATCTGGCTCAGGAACTGAGCAATTAGCCATCACTGTGACCGAAAATCACAGCGACGGCCGAGGCGGGATTGAATCAGCGCTTGCCCATCGAACGGCGAGTACCCGAAGGCGCCACACCCGGAATCTTGGCGTGACGATCACCGTCTTTGCCCTTGAACTGCGGCTGCTTGGCCGCTTTGGCAGCTGCCAGCTCACCTGGCTTGAACGGAAACTTGAACGCAGGAATGGTCGGCTTGGATTCACCGGCCTCGGCCAGCTCTGCCGGGACATCGCTCACAGCGTTGTCGATTGGGGAAGTCATGAAAGCTCCGCGAAGCAAAAAAGTCCGGCCCGGTGGATGAGCCGCGAAGGCGCGCAGTATACCTGCGTGAGCGGAGTTTAAAGAGCCCCCAAAAGGGTACGACCGGTTCCTTTTCGGGACTCTTCGACTAGCGGATCACGTTTGCGGATCAACCCGATCCAGCGCCCGGTTCACCGCCAGCTCCGCCAGCATGATGATCTGCTGGATTCCCAACGCCGTACTGCGCTGCGGGCCGGAAAGCTCATTGGCGAAATTGCTGGCGATGGTACTGGCCGACGCCAGGGACTCGCAGGCATTGGCCAGCAGGCTTTCGGTGTCGACGTTGGGAGTGACCATATACATCGTGCTCGGGCGCGGCTTGGTGGGGTTGGGGCAGAGGTAGTAGTCGAGGGCGCGTTTGATGGCTTCGCGGTTACGGGCGAGGTCTTCGGCGCGCATGGCCTCTTCGAGTGGGGTGGGTGATTCGAGGGGTGGGTCGGGTATCAGTTTGTCCATGAAAAACTCCTACTTGGCAATGGAGCCATCCCTTGTCGTTTCCACACGACAAGAGGTGGCAGCTGTACGCAGGGTGGAAAACCGATAAGTAGGCAACCGGCCAGACCGAAGTCTGCCTGCGCACAGCCGCCGCGACGCAGTTTGCAGACGAAAGAAGACATCGGCAACGATTACGGGGAGATGCTTTGCAACTACTTGAAATCAGGTTTCCACGCCTGTTCGCTGAATTGGCAGCGACAGCCAAAGACTAGAGAGCGTGCTTCCGACGGACAACCTGAAAACGTTGTGGGAAGGATCGCCGAAACAGACACAACTTTTAAACATTCGAAAATGGAACGCGGAGCGTCCCGGGCGGCATTCCCACGCGGAGCGTGGGAACGATCAAAACAATCGGTACACCCGACACGTTTCCAAACATCCGAAAATGGAACGCGGAGCGTCCCGAGCGGCATTCCCACGCGGAGCGTGGGAACGATCAAAGCAAAAGCAGTCCGCATTTGCTTCTCGCTTCCCACCACTCAACACAATGAGCGTTAGCTCGAGTACCGCTCTTGACCTGCCGGCCCCATCGGAAGGCTGAGTGGAGGGATTTATCCGGGGGTGGGAGCGCAGCGACCGTGCGGCGAAGCCGCATGCAT
>NZ_JBWKZE010000021.1:0-117167 GCF_059424205.1 Pseudomonas sp. GW456-12-1-14-TSB6 | reverse complement strand
AAACCGTAGGCGATGCCCCCTGATGGACACCGTAGCGAGGGAACACTGAGCCTAAGCGAAGTGCCGTACGCCGGGGCCAAGACTTTTTGGTTACTTTTGGGGCGTTTGCCAAAAGTGACTCGCTGTAAGAGCGAAACCGCCAGCGGCAGCACCCGAAGCAACGGATATGCCCCCACCTATCCAAACCCACCCATTCAATTGACTAAAAACCCCCGCCCATGGTCTCCTACACAACTTGTTACGGGTGCCCCTCACAGGGTGAAACGGGAAACCGGTGAATCATGTGCTTTACTCTAAAGCCATGTCAGTCCGGTGCTGCCCCCGCAACGGTAAGCGAGCGAAGCGTCAGATCCACTGTGCCCACAGGCATGGGAAGGTGACGCTTGCAGGTCGGCAGACAGCCACCCCTCGTGAGCCCGGAGACCGGCCCGCAACACACAGTGCGCATCTTGCGTCGCTGAACATAACAAACCCGCGGTGGGCGGGCGCTGTTCGAACCTCTGCGTGCCCGGCCGCAGGGGTTTTCATGCGCTCCATTCACCCGCTGACACTCCAGAGGGAAGCGCCATGTCGATCATCAGCAGCACCGGCAGCAATTCGGACAAGATCTCCAGCACCACCACCCTGAGCCAACGCCTGACCGCCGCCGCCTGCGCGTCGATCCTCGGTGCGTGCCTGGTGTATTTCGCCGGTTTCTCGCACATCGAAGCGGTGCACAACGCTGCTCACGATACCCGCCACAGCGCTGCGTTTCCGTGCCACTGAGACCTGACGACATGATCAAGCGTATTGCGCAGACCGCAGGTTTCACCGGCCTTCTGGCCGCCCTGCTCCTGACGTTGCTGCAAAGCTTCTGGGTATCACCGCTGATTCTGCAGGCCGAAACCTTCGAGAAAGCCGAACCGGTGGCCGAAGTTCACGAACACGCTGCCGGCACCGCCGCCCACACCCACGATGCCGAAGCCTGGGAGCCGGAAGACGGCTGGCAGCGCGTGGTGTCCACCACCGGTGGCAATCTGGTGGTTGCCGTGGGTTTCGCACTGATGCTCGCGGGCCTGTACACCCTGCGTGCGCCGACCAAAACCTCGCAAGGCCTGCTCTGGGGCCTGGCCGGTTATGCGACTTTCGTACTTGCACCGACCCTGGGCCTGCCACCTGAGCTGCCGGGCACTGCCGCCGCGGATCTGGCCTCGCGTCAGATGTGGTGGATCGGCACCGCCGCCTCCACCGCTGTCGGCCTGGCCTTGATCGCGTTCAGCCGTCACTGGCTGATGAAGATCCTCGGCGTGGCGATCCTTGCCGTGCCGCACGTGATCGGCGCGCCGCAACCGGAAGTGCATTCGATGCTCGCCCCGGAAGCACTCGAAGCTCAGTTCAAAATCGCTTCGCAGCTGACCAACGTCGCGTTCTGGCTGGCCCTGGGCCTGATCAGCGCGTGGTTGTTCCGCCGCAAAAGCGAAGGTCAGTACCAGGCATGACCGATGACAGCGCAGCGCCGACCTTCGTGGTCGGCCTGGGCTGCCAGCGCGGCTGCCCGGCCAGCACGCTGCGCGCCTTGCTTGATCAGGCATTACAGGCACATCGAATTGATCTGGAGAAGGTCAAGGCGCTGGCCAGCATCGACCTCAAGCGCGACGAACCTGGCCTGCAGGAACTCGCCGCCCAACTGGCGCTGCCGTTGCTGTATTTCAGCAGCGAAGAACTGGCCAGTTATCAGCAACGACTGAGCCATCATTCACAGATTGCCTTCGAACGCACCGGTTGCTACGGCGTGGCGGAAAGTGCCGCGCTGGCGCTCGCCGAACAGTTGATAAGCGGCCCGGCAAAACTGCTGATACCCCGGCAAAAATACGCCCAGGCAACTCTGGCATTGGCCGGCGCGGCGTAAATTCCCGATAATTCACGCTTTCGATCATGAGCATTCTTCATCTGAAGGGCTTGTGAAGCACTGCCCTGCCTCTTTTCTACAGGATCCAACGATGACCGTTTACTTCATCGGCGCCGGCCCCGGCGACCCGGAATTGATCACTGTCAAAGGCCAGCGGCTGATCCGCAGTTGCCCGGTGATCATCTATGCAGGTTCGCTGGTGCCGACGGCGGTGCTGGAAGGTCATTGCGCGGAAACCGTGGTCAACAGCGCCGAACTGCACCTGGAGCAGATCATCGACCTGATCAAGACCGCCCACGCCAAGGGCCAGGATGTGGCGCGGGTACATTCGGGCGATCCGAGCCTGTATGGCGCGATTGGCGAGCAGATTCGTTATTTGCGCGAGCTGGATATTCCGTTCGAAATCATTCCCGGCGTGACCGCCACCGCCGCGTGCGCCGCGCTGTTGGGCGCTGAACTGACCCTGCCGGACATCTCGCAAAGCGTGATTCTGACCCGCTACGCGGACAAGACGGCGATGCCGGTTGGCGAAGAACTCGGTAGTCTGGCGCAGCACGGGGCGACCATGGCGATTCATCTGGGGGTCAATCATCTGGAGAAGATTCTGGCCGAGTTGCTGCCGCATTACGGCGCAGATTGCCCGATCGCGGTGATTCATCGGGCGACTTGGCCGGATCAGGATTGGGTAGTCGGAACGCTGGAGGATATTGCCGAGAAGGTGACGGCCAAGGGGTTTCGGCGCACCGCGTTGATTCTGGTTGGGCGGGTGTTGGGTAGCGATCACTTTAGCGAGTCGTCGCTGTATCGCGCGGGGCATGCGCACCTTTATCGACCGTGAATGGGACGCGGAGCGTCCACGGCTGCATTCCCACGCAGAGCGTGGGAACGATCAACAGGCATAAAAAACGGCGCTCACGGGGCGCCGTTTTTCATGTCGCAGCGAACACCTTAGTAGTAGGCGTTTTCTTTCTGCGTGTGGTCGGTCACGTCGCGAACGCCCTTGAGCTCCGGAATGCGCTCGAGCAAGGTGCGCTCGATGCCTTCCTTCAGGGTCACGTCCGCCTGGCCGCAGCCCTGGCAACCGCCGCCGAACTGCAACACGGCAATGCCGTCTTCAACCACATCGATCAGGCTGACCTGCCCGCCGTGGCTGGCCAGCCCCGGGTTGATTTCGGTTTGCAGGTAGTAGTTGATGCGCTCGTTGATCGGGCTGTCGGCGTTGACCATCGGGACTTTGGCGTTTGGCGCCTTGATGGTCAGCTGGCCGCCCATGCGGTCGGTGGCGTAGTCGACGACGGCATCATCGAGGAACGCTTCGCTGAACGAGTCGATGTAAGCGGTGAAGCTTTTCAGCCCAAGCGCCGTATCTTCAGGTTTCTCTTCGCCCGGCTTGCAGTAGGCAATGCAGGTTTCGGCGTACTGGGTGCCAGGCTGGGTGATGAAAACGCGGATGCCGATGCCCGGGGTGTTCTGCTTGGAGAGCAGATCGGCCAGGTAATCATGGGCGGCGTCGGTAATGGTAATAGCGGTCATGGAAACTCCTCGCAGGCTTGGGGCGGAGTTTACGCCAATCGGCGCGCGGCACAAAGTCCTAGTATTTACGTAGGAATAGTTCGCAAATCGGCTAAGCGCCAGGTTCGACGTCAATCCGTGCTTTAAGCCACTGATAACTGCGCTTTTCCACCCATTCGTAGCTCAGCCAGGAACCGATACCGATGGCCAGCGCACAGACAACAAACATCAAATACGGGTTGATCCCGTAGCGTCGGGCCAGATAACCGCCGGCCGACAGCACCAGCACGTGCATCAGATACACCGAGTACGAACAGTCGCCCAGCAGCTTGAGCAGCCTGTTGCGCTCGACATGCCGCTCCAGCGCCATACTGGCCATGACCAGCACCGCACTGGGCACGCCCCAGTTCAGCAATCGGGGTTCCGGCGGCAGGTGATAGATCGCCAGCAACGCCGCGCCGATCCCCAATAAGGGCAGCCAAAGCGCCGGGCCGATCCAGCCGCGACGGTAGAGCATGCCGATGCCGATCCCCAGCAGGAACTCATAAACGATGTCCGAGCGATAGAACTCGCTGACCCAGCCAAATCCGGTCCAGGCCTGGCACACCGCGAACAGCAGCGCCGCGACCACCAGCAAGCGCACCTGCAACCGAAACAACAGCGCCCAGGCGAACAACACGTAAAACAGCATCTCGTAATTCACGGTCCAGCCGACATTCAGGGTCGGGTAGATCCCGTAGCCGCCGGGGTTTTCGGTCGGGATAAATAGTAACGACAGGATCAGATGACTCCAGTCCACCGCCTGATCCGGCAGCAATGGCCGGGCGAACACCACCAACAAAGCCATCAGCACCGTGTAGAGCCAATACGCCGGGACAATCCGAAACAGCCGATACAGCAGAAACCGCGCGGGCGGCAGCGCCTTGCCTTCAGTGGACAGGAAAATCACCAGCCCGCTGATCACGAAAAAGATATCGACGCCCACGGCGCCCTTGTCGATGAACAGCTGCCCTATCGGCCCGCGCGCCTCGAAGTCGAAGAAAATCTGCATGAAGTGATGGCAGACCACCGCCCACGCGGCGAGCGCTCGCAGGGCCTGCACTGAAATCAACATCGATGGCGCTCCCGATCCCGTACTTCACAGGATTGGGACAACCGCCATCGCTCAAACGATCAAAGATTCTCGTACCGGTTCATGTCCAGCACGCCCTCCTCCACCGGGTCGGTTTCGTGGATGTACTGGCTCAGGTCATGGAAATAGAACCAGAACTGCGGATGGCTGCGGCGGATGCCCCAGCGTTCGACGACTTTCTCGAACTGCGCCGCGTCTTTGGCACTTTCCATCGCATCGACAAACGCCGGCACCTGATCCGCCGGGACGTTGAACATGAAATTCGGGTAGCTGCTGAGCACGCCCGGGTAGATCGTCAGCGTGTCCAGCCCCGGCTGATAACGCAGCGATTCGCCGAGCAGGAACGCCACGTTGCTGTGGGCGCGGTTGCGCAGCAGGCTGTAGACCTCGCGCTTGCCGCTGCGGGTTTCAACCCGGAGCATGGTGGCTTCCGGCAATTGATCGATCACCTTCAGGCCCGCCGCCGGGCGCGAAGTCAGGCGACTCAGCGCCTGTTCGGCGTTTTGCAGCGCCGGGTCGATGTTCGGGCGCGAGCAATAGGCGTCTTCACAGCGGTTGATCGGATCCGGACGCGCGTTGAGATCGCCGTAACGCGCCAGCAATTGCATAGCGAAATCGCGTTTCGGGTCTTTCTCGTCGAGTTTCAGCGCGGTCGGCTTGTCGTCGTCGATGGCTTCGTAATCGAGCCACATTTTGAACTGGCCGCTGCTCTGGTACCAATCGTCGAGGTAGCCTTCGCGGGAATCGGCTGGCATCAAGCGCAGGAAGTTCTGTTCGGCGCCGTTGCGGATCAGGTCGAAATACAAGCGCGTTTGCGCCTGATGGGAGACGTTGCCGAACACATCGAAATTCACTGCCAACTGATAATAGGTGCGCTCCAGCAGCGGATAGTCGAACAGCCACATCGTCTGCGGCACCTCGCCGATCAGGCCTTTGGTCACCGAAGCGCTGTCGAAGTGGCGGAAGATGCTGAGCAAGGCGTTGTCGTTGCCGGCCCACAGGGTCGACCAGCTCGGCGCCGGCAGATCCGCATAGCTGTCACGGCGCAGGGCTTCGTATTGGTTTCGCTTGTTGCGGTAGTTGTGCCACAGGCTCAGGACACTGCCGACATCGTCGTTCTGCCCCGGCATGGCCAGCAATGGCGTGGCCTGGCCGCGATAATTCGGGTCGGTGATGTAGAGGTCGTGTTCCGGGGCCTGGAACAACGCCCAGAAGTTGTCGCGGATCACGTCAGTCGCGATCTGCCCACGGCACACCGGGCCGCGAATGAAGGTGCGCACGAAGTATTCTGCGTTATCGAGCATGAACTGATAGCGCGCCTGCGCCGGAATCGCCTCAAAGGTCGCGAACGGGTTGGCCCGGCTCTGCGGCCCGTAGCCCGGCAAGGCATTGACCTGCCAGTTACCGTTGTAGAACAGGCTTTTGACCCGCGCCATCTTCGCCGCGCTCAGCGGATAAGTGATGTGGGTCTTGTGCACGATCACGCCCTGCACCGGCCACAGGCGGTAATACACCTGAGTACCCGGATCGTCGTTCGGGCGACGGGTGGCGATCAGATCGATTGGTTGCCCGGTCGGCGTGCGCGAGCGCACCCACTGGAAGTAATGCCCCGGCTCGCCGTCCTTGAAATAGATGTGCGCCAGGAACCAGTGCTCGAACAGCCAGCGCCCGACCAGACTTTCCCGCGCGCCAGGCTGGTTGAGCAGATTTTCCCACTGGACGATCTGCATCGCCTCCTTGGCGCTTGGCGCCAGGCCTTGCTCATCGATCGGTGCGCCGGAAGCGAGCCAGCGTTGCAGTGTCTGATATTGCTGATCGGTCAGCCCGGTCACCGCCAGCGGCATTCCCTCTCTCGGATGGGCGCCGGCATAGCCTTCGAACTCGGCGGGCATCGCGCACAGGTTTTCGCGGTTGAGACCCAGCACAATGTCTTGCGGCAGTTTGGCGTTGGGGGTCAGCGGGGTTTTGTGTCCCAGCTCCAACATGCGCGCCATCAGTGCGGCCTGGCTGCCCTGGGCGTCGAGCACCGAGTAGAAGTCTTTCTGCTGCCAGGCCCGCTTGCCGAAGGCGTCATAGAACAGCCGCGTGGTCGGCGCCGCCTGGGTGCGTTCGCCATCGTAGACCGGCATCTTGCTCGCGCCCCGCGCTGCGCCTTCACCGCTGCCCAGGTTGAGCTGACAGGCAGAGTCATAACACGCATGGCAGGCCACGCACTTCTCGGTGAAGATCGGCTGAATATCGCGGCTGTAAGAAATAGCGGGAGAAATCGAGGGTTGCTGCGCAGCGGCGCCCCAGCTTAAGAACAGCAAAAAAATGCTGATGACGCGGTACGACATGTCCCTGATCCTGATCCTGGAGAAAAACGCCGCGATTCTACCGTTATGACGTCCGTACCAACATGAGCGATATTCATGCAAAAGCGCCACATGCTCTAAAACCGCACAGGTTTGTTATGATCCCGGCCCTTCGTCATGGTCTTTTTCGAGTAGCCCCAATGTCCGATCGCAGCGTCCGCCTTCAAGCTCTCAAGCAAGCTCTCAAAGAGCGCATCCTGATTCTCGACGGCGGCATGGGCACGATGATCCAGAGCTACAAGCTCGAAGAGCAGGATTATCGCGGCAAACGTTTCGCCGACTGGCCGAGCGACGTCAAGGGCAACAACGACCTGTTGGTGCTGACCCGCCCGGACGTGATCGGCGGAATCGAGAAAGCCTATCTGGATGCCGGTGCCGACATCCTCGAGACCAACACCTTCAACGCCACGCAGATTTCCATGGCCGACTACGGCATGGAAGAACTGGTCTACGAACTCAACGTAGAAGGCGCCCGTCTGGCGCGCAAGGTCGCCGACGCGAAAACCCTCGAGACCCCGGACAAGCCGCGTTTCGTCGCCGGCGTTCTGGGCCCGACCAGCCGCACCTGCTCGCTGTCGCCGGACGTCAACAACCCGGGCTATCGCAACGTCACCTTCGATGAGCTGGTGGAAAACTACACCGAGGCCACCAAAGGCCTGATCGAGGGCGGCGCGGACCTGATCCTGATCGAAACCATCTTCGACACCCTCAACGCCAAAGCCGCGATCTTCGCCGTGCAAGGCGTGTTCGAAGAACTGGGCTTCGAGTTGCCGATCATGATTTCCGGCACCATCACCGACGCCTCCGGCCGCACCCTGTCGGGCCAGACCACCGAAGCGTTCTGGAACTCCGTGGCCCACGCCAAACCGATTTCGGTCGGTCTGAACTGCGCCCTAGGTGCCCGCGAACTGCGTCCGTACCTGGAAGAACTGTCGGACAAGGCCAGCACCCACGTTTCGGCGCACCCGAACGCTGGCCTGCCGAACGAGTTCGGCGAGTACGACGAACTGCCGGTGGACACCGCCAAGGTCATCGAAGAATTCGCCCAGAGCGGTTTCCTCAACATTGTCGGCGGTTGCTGCGGCACCACCCCCGGCCACATCGAAGCCATCGCCAAAGCCGTCGCCGGCTACGCGCCACGGCAGATTCCGGACATTCCCAAGGCTTGCCGCCTCTCAGGCCTGGAGCCGTTCACCATCGATCGCAGCTCGCTGTTCGTCAACGTCGGCGAGCGGACCAACATCACCGGTTCCGCAAAATTCGCCCGCCTGATCCGTGAAGACAACTACACCGAAGCCCTGGAAGTCGCCCTGCAGCAGGTCGAGGCCGGCGCCCAGGTGATCGACATCAACATGGACGAAGGGATGCTCGATTCGAAGAAGGCCATGGTGACCTTCCTCAATCTGATTGCCGGTGAGCCGGACATCTCCCGCGTGCCGATCATGATTGACTCCTCGAAATGGGACGTGATCGAAGCCGGCCTCAAATGCATCCAGGGCAAGGGCATCGTCAACTCGATCAGCATGAAAGAAGGCGTCGAGCAGTTCATCCATCACGCCAAACTGTGCAAGCGCTACGGCGCAGCCGTGGTGGTGATGGCGTTCGACGAAGCCGGCCAGGCCGACACCGAAGCGCGCAAGAAAGAAATCTGCAAACGCTCCTACGACATTCTGGTCAACGAAGTCGGCTTCCCGCCGGAAGACATCATTTTCGACCCGAACATCTTCGCCGTGGCCACCGGCATCGAGGAACACAACAACTACGCTGTGGACTTCATCAACGCCTGTGCCTACATCCGTGACGAACTGCCGTATGCCCTGAGCTCCGGCGGCGTGTCCAACGTGTCGTTCTCGTTCCGTGGCAACAACCCGGTGCGCGAGGCGATCCACTCGGTGTTCCTGCTGTACGCGATCCGCGCCGGCCTGACCATGGGCATCGTCAACGCCGGTCAGCTGGAGATCTACGACCAGATCCCGCAGGAACTGCGCGACGCCGTTGAAGACGTGATCCTCAACCGCACGCCGGAAGGCACCGACGCCCTCCTCGCCATCGCCGACAAGTACAAGGGCGACGGCAGCGTCAAGGAAGCCGAGACCGAAGAATGGCGCAGCTGGGACGTCAACAAGCGTCTGGAGCATGCGCTGGTCAAGGGCATCACCACCCACATCGTCGAAGACACCGAAGAGTCCCGTCAGTCCTTCGCGCGCCCGATCGAAGTGATCGAAGGCCCGTTGATGTCCGGCATGAACATCGTCGGCGACCTGTTCGGCGCCGGCAAAATGTTCCTGCCGCAGGTGGTGAAATCCGCCCGTGTGATGAAACAGGCGGTGGCGCACCTGATTCCGTTCATCGAACTGGAAAAGGGCGACAAGCCGGAAGCCAAGGGCAAGATCCTGATGGCCACGGTGAAGGGCGACGTGCACGACATCGGCAAGAACATCGTCGGCGTGGTACTGGGTTGCAACGGCTATGACATCGTCGACCTCGGCGTGATGGTGCCAGCCGAGAAGATCCTGCAGGTGGCCAGGGAGCAGAAGTGCGACATCATCGGACTGTCCGGCCTGATCACCCCGTCGCTGGATGAAATGGTCCATGTGGCCCGCGAGATGCAGCGCCAGGACTTCCACCTGCCGTTGATGATCGGCGGCGCGACCACCTCCAAGGCACACACGGCGGTGAAGATCGAGCCCAAGTACAGCAACGACGCGGTGGTCTACGTGACCGACGCCTCCCGCGCCGTGGGCGTGGCGACGCAGTTGCTGTCCAAGGAACTGAAGGCCGGCTTCGTCCAGAAGACCCGCGAAGAGTACATCGACGTCCGCGAGCGCACCGCCAACCGCAGCGCCCGTACCGAACGTCTGAGCTACGCCGCCGCGATCGCCAAGAAGCCACAATTCGACTGGGCCACCTACACCCCGGTCAAACCGACCTTCACCGGCACCCGCGTGCTGGACAATATCGACCTCAACGTCCTGGCCGAGTACATCGACTGGACGCCGTTCTTCATCTCCTGGGACCTGGCCGGCAAGTTCCCGCGCATCCTCGAAGACGAAGTGGTCGGTGAAGCCGCGACCTCGCTGTACAAGGACGCCCGCGAGATGCTGACCAAGCTGATTGACGAGAAGCTGATCAGCGCCCGTGCAGTGTTCGGCTTCTGGCCGGCCAATCAGGTGCACGACGACGATATCGAGCTGTACGGCGATGACGGCAAGCCAATGGCCCGCCTGCATCACCTGCGCCAGCAGATCATCAAGACCGACGGCAAACCGAACTTCTCCTTGGCCGACTTCGTCGCGCCGAAGGACAGCGAAGTGACCGACTATGTCGGTGGTTTCATCACCACCGCCGGGATCGGTGCCGAAGAAGTGGCCAAGGCTTATCAGGACGCTGGCGACGATTACAACTCGATCATGGTCAAGGCCCTCGCCGACCGTCTGGCCGAGGCCTGCGCCGAGTGGCTGCACCAGCAGGTGCGTAAAGAGCACTGGGGTTACGCCAAGGATGAAGTCCTCGACAACGAGGCGCTGATCAAAGAGCAGTACTCCGGCATCCGCCCTGCCCCGGGCTACCCGGCGTGCCCCGATCACACCGAGAAGGCCACCCTGTTCGCCCTGCTCGACCCTGAGGCCCAGGAAATGCGCGCCGGTCGCAGCGGCGTGTTCCTGACCGAGCACTACGCGATGTTCCCGGCGGCAGCGGTCAGCGGCTGGTACTTCGCCCATCCGCAGGCGCAGTACTTCGCCGTGGGCAAGGTCGACAAGGATCAGGTGCAGAGCTACACCTCGCGCAAAGGCCAGGAACTAAGCCTGACCGAGCGCTGGCTGGCGCCGAATCTGGGTTACGACAACTAATCCGGCTTCACGCGACACCCTGTGGGAGCCAATTGGCTCCCACAGTTATTTCTGTGGCTTCAAAGGCGTTGGCTATGCTTGTCTGACACACACGGCAGACGAGGGATTTATGGACGATCCAGTCGACAACAAGCCACCGACGTTCTGGCAGATGCTGCATAGCGTCATGGCGGCGGCGTTCGGGGTGCAGAGCGGCAAGAACCGGGCAAGGGACTTCACCCACGGCAAGCCCAGCCATTTCATCTTTTTGGGTATCGCATTCACGGCGGTGTTCGCGCTGACGCTGTTCGGCATTGTGCAACTGGTGGTGCACCTGGCGGGCGTCTGACGGCCCTAGTGCATCAGGGTCTGCAGATTGAACGGGTAGCGATACGAAACCGGGCGCCCTTTCGCCGAGAGCTTGCGAAAGTGCACGCCGTAGTCCGGCGAGGCGCCCATGGCAAGGATTCGACGGGCATGATCCCTGTCGATCAGTTGCAGTAACGGAATCTGCCGATCCTGGCCGCCATACTGATTCAGATCGACGCCTTGCGCGTGATCATGCAGCTCGACCAGTGCCCAGCCACCCAGGGTGAAATGGCCGCCGAGCAACGCGCTCAGGCGCCCGTCGACCACCGCCTGCAAAGCCTTGGGCGAGGTATTGACCGCGCTGAACAGCACGTCCTTGCCCGGCACCTTTCCGGCTTCGGAAACGGCGCGCATCGCACCGAAGGCCATTTCATCGTTGGCCGCCCACACCAATGACACCTTGGGATAGCGAACCAATAATTGCCTGGCCTGCTCGTAGGCACGCTGCTGCGTCCAGCCGCCGTAGACCAGTTGTCGCAAACGCACTTGCGGACTCTCCGCCAGGGCTCGCTGCATGCCCTTTTCGCGCAATTGCGCCGATGGCGTGATCTTGAGGCCGGAAAACGCCAGCAGATCGATGCTTTCACCGGGCGCCACAGGCGGATGCAGGCGGATCAGCTCTTTCATCATCAGGTAGCCGCCCTCCTCGTCATTGGGCACCAGGCTGCCGATGCGATCCGCGCCCTCTGTCACCAGTGCCTGCTGGTTGGACGTCAGTCCCGAGTTGACAATAAAAAGCTTCACACCACTGCCATTGGCCAAGCGCAGAATCTGCGGTGCCACGTACTGTTCGTTGACGAACACCAGATAATCCGGGCGATCTGGCCCCTGCAGGGCCAGTCGCGCCTGCGCCAGGGTCAATTCCGGCTGACGCTGGGCGTAGAGGATGCGCAGGTCGATGCCCAGATCCCGGGCGGCAGCCTGCATGAATTGCGAATAGCTGACCCAGAATGCTTCCTGCGTCGAGCCCGGATTCAGGAACAGCACCGACTCCGCACGCGCGCAGGTACCGAAAACCGCGCCGAACAGCAGCAGGCTGAGGTGAAGAAGCTTGAACATGAATCATCCGGGCCCAAGGAAAAATGGCCGCGCATTATAGCCATTGATCACCTGGCCTTTGGCGCTTGATCCCGCCTTTTGTCCGACAATCGTCGCAAGCGGGGCCCGGACGAGTCGTTTTACTGATGGCTGACCCAGAATACCGCCGTTCCAACGACCAGAATGATCAGGAACAGAATCGCCCAGGCATCGACGCTGCTATCGCTTTTCCTTGCTTTGGTTGGGTTGCTCATTGCATCGCCTCTTGTCGGTTTTATCGGTGATTGCAGAAAGACTCGTCCACAGTAAAGACGATGATTGTCCGCACGACAAATGTGGTTTAGTTGACAGTGATTCTTGTTAGGCGATTTGGTTCTTTACATATACTCAAACATCACTTTTGCGCATAACTGCAAACGGGTATATTGCCCCGGCTCCGTCAGGGAGTGCGCGGCCGTGCGCGCAGAATTGCAGAGGAACCATCGGACTCCAGCAAGCGAAAACGCAGCGTTTTCCGAGTGGCCAAAGCCTGAGAACAGGACTTATATGTACGTATACGACGAGTACGATCAGCGGATCATCGAGGACCGCGTCAAGCAGTTCCGTGATCAGACCCGGCGCTATCTGGCAGGTGAGCTGAGCGAAGAAGAATTCCGCCCCCTGCGCCTGCAGAATGGCCTGTATATCCAGCGTTTCGCGCCGATGTTGCGAGTGGCGGTGCCTTACGGCCAACTGACCTCGCGTCAGGTGCGCATGATGGCCAAGATCGCCCGCGACTATGACAAGGGCTACGCCCACATCAGTACGCGGCAGAACGTGCAGTTCAACTGGCCGGCGGTCGAAGACATCCCGGACATCCTCGCCGAACTGGCCACTGTGCAGATGCACGCCATCCAGACCAGCGGCAACTGCCTGCGCAACGTCACTACTGACCAGTTCGCCGGTGTCGCAGCCGACGAGTTGATCGACCCGCGTCCGTGGTGCGAAATCGTTCGTCAGTGGACCACGTTCCACCCGGAATTCGCCTACCTGCCACGCAAGTTCAAGATCGCCGTCAACGGTTCGACTTCCGACCGCGCGGCCATCGAAGTCCACGACATCGGCCTTGAGCCGGTACACAACGCTGCTGGCGAACTCGGTTTCCGCGTGCTGGTCGGCGGTGGTCTGGGTCGTACCCCGGTGGTCGGTGCGTTCATCAACGAGTTCCTGCCATGGCAGGACCTGTTGAGCTACCTCGACGCGATCCTGCGGGTGTACAACCGCTACGGGCGTCGCGACAACAAATACAAGGCGCGGATCAAGATCCTCGTCAAGGCGCTGACGCCGGAAGTCTTCGCCCAAAAAGTCGATGCCGAGATGGAACACCTGCGCGGCGGCCAGACCACCCTGACCGAAGCCGAAGTCCATCGCGTCGCCAAACACTTCGTCGACCCGGACTACAAGGCACTGAGCAGTCAGGACGCCGAACTGGCCGCCCTCGACAAAGAGCATCCGGGTTTCGCCCGCTGGCGCACCCGCAACACCCTGGCGCACAAGAAGCCGGGCTATGTGGCCGTGACCCTGTCCCTGAAGCCGACCGGCGTTGCACCGGGTGACATCACCGACAAGCAGCTCGACGCCGTCGCCGACCTGGCCGACCGCTACAGCTTCGGTCAACTGCGCACCTCCCACGAGCAGAACATCATTCTGGCCGACGTCGAGCAGAGCCAGCTGTTCACCCTGTGGGGCGAGCTGCGCGAGCAAGGTTTCGCCACGCCGAACATCGGCCTGCTGACCGATATCATCTGCTGCCCTGGCGGTGATTTCTGCTCCCTGGCCAACGCCAAGTCGATCCCGATCGCCGAATCGATCCAGCGCCGCTTCGACGACCTGGACTACCTGTTCGACATCGGTGAACTGGACCTGAACATCTCCGGCTGCATGAACGCCTGCGGTCACCACCACGTCGGCCACATCGGCATCCTCGGTGTGGACAAGAAAGGTGAAGAGTTCTACCAGGTCTCGCTCGGCGGCAGCGCCAGCCGTGACGCCAGCCTGGGCAAGATCCTCGGCCCTTCCTTCGCCCAGGAAGACATGCCGGACGTGATCTCCAAACTGATCGACGTGTACGTGGAACAGCGCACCGAAGACGAGCGTTTCATCGACACCTACCAGCGTATTGGCATCGACCTCTTCAAGGAACGCGTCTATGCAGCGAATCATTAAGAACAACGAGGTCGTCGACGAAACCTGGCACCTGCTGCCCAAGGATTTCAACATCGACGAAATCAGCAACTGCGACGACCTGATCGTCCCGCTGCAGCTGTGGCGTGAACACGCCCGCATGCTCAAGGCCCGCGATGGCGGTCTGGGTGTGTGGCTGGACGCCGATGAAGAAGCCGAAGAAATCGGTGACGACGTCAATGAGTTCCAGGTGATTGCCCTGAACTTCCCGGCGTTCACCGATGGCCGCAATTACTCCAACGCCCGCCTGCTGCGTGACCGCTACGGTTTCAAAGGTGAACTGCGGGCGATTGGCGACGTACTGCGCGACCAGCTGTTCTACATGCGCCGTTGCGGTTTCGATGCCTTCGCCCTGCGCGCGGACAAAGACCCGTACGATGCCCTTGAAAGCCTCAAGGACTTCTCGGTGACCTATCAGGCCGCCACTGACGAACCGCTGCCGCTGTTCCGTCGCCGCTGAACATGCGCCTGAGCCCGGCTACCGGGCTCAGGATCGCACCGTTTCCCCCCACTGTTTCAGCTCACAGGCGCGCAGAACCCTGTGCTTGCACACTGCTCAGTCCTGGATGCCGGGCCAGGGCCTGTTCGGTCAACTGTCGGGTCAGTCTCGCCATTTGGTTTCGATAGTTTTCGAAGATCGCCATCATTCTTTGAGTCGCAACCGGCCGTGGCAGCTCTGCCTGCACCTCCAGTCGCGCGAACGCGTCAGCACTGTCATTCAGCACCGTCAGAAACTGTTCCCGATATATCGTATGCAAGTACTGCGACCAGAAAGGCTGTGTCTTGATCGACGCCAGCAGTGCGGGTGAGTTTTCTGCCTTGACGACCTCGGTGTAGGCCCGGTCCAGTTGCTCTTCGGTGATCTCGACATCGAGTCGGACATTGATGTCCCGTGGCTGGGCAGGCAGATCCAGTCGCTGGGCAAGCCCGACCCGGTAGCCGAGGTTCAGCTCCAGCGCCTGCTGACGACTGAGCGTGCCATCCTGCGTACGGCTGCTTATCTCGATCAACGCCTGCTTTTCCACTTCCTGCAAACGGAACAGGCCCCGCAGCAACCGGATCAGCTCCCCTTCAAGAGACTGCGCACCGGAGCGCGCAGCCTCCATTGCCCGGTAACACAACACCCTGACTTCGATATCACTGAACAGAGCCGAGGCATCTGCAGCACTGACTCGACCGACCCAGGCCATTCGAAACAGCGCGTTACGCAGTTCATCGCTTTCTGAAGCGGCCTGCAACACGTTCCAGACTCGCTGGGCCAACTGTGTATGTTGGCGGGTGTAGTCGGCGGTGTAACGCATTTGCTCGAGCACCAGAAAGAAATCCCTGGACCGCGGGTTGGTGATCAATGCCGCCCAGGTCCGCTGCATCTGGACGACCAGATCGCCTGCCACGCCCGAGACCCAGTGAGCACCCAGTGCATCCGTACGCAGCGCCTCCGGCACTCGCTGGATGTAGTCGGCAGTAATCACGCCCAGGCTGATGCCACGATCCCGCTGGTAGGTTGCGATTGCTCTCAGGGTGGCAGGCGAAAGCGGATTGCCGTCGACATTAGTACCTCGGTTCAGCTCCAGACGAGCCGTGAACACTGAGTCGGGCAGTGTCGCGATCATGTTGTCACGCAGATCCAGGGTTTGCAGTTCAGCCAGACCGTATACGCCCAATGGCCACTGACTGATGCCACTGGCACGCAATGACAGGTGACGCAAGCGACTCCAGGAGGTCACGGCCGGCAAGCGGCCGAGATCAGGATTGAAACTCAGGTTCAACGATTGCAGATGTGTCATTGCGGCTAGCGAAGCCTGTGCTTCAGCGGTCAGATGAATCTGATTGTTGCTCAGATTCAGATGGGTCAGCCGTGACATGCTCTCAAGCGCCAGGGGAACCCGAGTCAGCCCGTTTCCAGTCAGGCTCAAGTCGTTCAGATTGGGGAAGTTATGCAAAAAAGCATTCAAACCGGCACTGGCGCCCACATTGTCCATTTCCAGTGCATTGACATGTCGGAAGTCGGCGACGATGACAGGCAGGTCGCCAAGCGGTTGCGGATCAAACACCAGTCTGTAGAACGTCCGGGAGGCTTGCGTCACGGTAGCGGATTCCCTGCGCCAGGCCTGCAGAATCGCCTGGGCGGCCCTTGCCTTGCTGCGCGGAGGAACTTTGCGCCTCGGGCCGTCGCCCACCTGATATCGGGTGTCGCGATGAACCCATTGCTCCAGCGTATTACGCATCGACTCGTATTGTTGCCTCAACCCCTCGAGCGTCCGGACTGCCAGTACATCGTCGCTGTCCAGTGTCTTCACGAAATGATCGATTTGCGCAGCCGAATGCGAGGGGAACAACTCCCGGGCACGTTGTATCAGTACAGATGATCGCCTGGATGCCGGGTCTGCAGGTGGCTCGGCCAGCCAGGTCGATCGTTCCACCAGGCGATCAGCCAGGACCATGGGCGAGCGATAACCTTCACGCAACGCTTCCTTTTCCAGCAGGCGGGCGAAAACCTCGCGTCGTTGATGAGCCATCGCAGTGATTTTTCGACGCAAGACCTCCTCTCCTTTGTCGACGTCAACCTTCAGGGATTTTCGTGCGTGCTCCGGCAGACCGTCCCACAGCGCATGAAAGAAACTCTCGCGAGTGCGGCCGTCGTGAGTTGTAAGCACTTTTTCGTCCGCATCGAGTGCTTGAAATCGATCCGTGTAGGCTTCGATAAAAACCTTGTGGCGCGCAGTCGTACTGCCGATACTCGCGCGCTCGTCCGAATGCACCGCCCACTCCACAATTTCGATGAACACGTCGGCAGGCCACCCCGGCAGACTGGCCAGGCTATCCAGCACCAGCAGATCGCTGGACAGCCCACAGGCGGCGTCCAGATAAAGTCCTTCGTAGGCGCGATTCAACCGAACGACTTGCTCATAGCGCCGCGCTTCTTCGGCCAGACGCAAAGGCACGCTACCGGACTCGAGTTCTTCCAGTTCTCCCGAATCAGCGTTGGCCACCAGTTCATCGGCAACGCTCGCTGGCAGACCGGCAAATGCCTCACGTACCGGCTCGGCCAGGGATTCGCGAAGAACGTCGGTCTGGAGATCGACCCGACGGAACAGTCCCAGGCGTGATTTGTTCGCCTTGCCGGCGATCACGACCCTCAGCTGTTCGATCTGTCCGGCCTGGTCAGCGGGCGCCGAGCCTAGCAAGCGCAATCGTTGAGGGCTGTCGAGACCGGCCAGCAACACCGGATAGTAATCACCCTTGTGAAGCCGTTCTTCGCCGATCTTCAACCGCTGTAGCGCCTTTGCCGGACCATAGCGTTCGATTTCCTTTCCGACGACACTGACCACACTCACCGCGAGGTTTTTTGGCCACCCAGGGGCGGACGTAAGGAGGAAAAGTTGCAAGTCCGGGTTGGCAGCAGAAGCGGATAAAGGGTTATTCAACTGTTTCATGAATTGCTCGACAGCCGCATCGGCGCGAAATCGCCTGACGCTGTCGACGAGCACGGCCATCGGCTTGCTTCGATCAATGAACAGTTGCCGCAACGGCTGTTCGCCGATATCGATGGTCGCCAGGACTTGCAAAGCCTGCGCATCGGTAAGGTGTTCCTGGCGATACCCCAGACGACGGAACAGTCTCAGGCGGTTCCAGTCCTGGGGAAGTTCGGAGTCGTGTCGCCAGGCGCCGGCGCGGTTGGTTTCCAGTACGGGGGAGTAACGGTCCGCCACGTCATGATGGGCCACCTCCCAAACATCGGACTCAGGCCTCGGCCGTACGACATAGTTGTCGGAGTCAATGCGCAAATAAAGGTTGCTGTGCTCTCGGACGAGCCCCTGTTCGTCCATTTCGATCCCGCGAGGCATCGCCCGGTGCCGCCTGTAGGCCGCCAGATCGACATTCCACAACCGCAGCACACCCGACGAGATAGGCACTGAACGCAGTCGCTGGATGAAGGGGGAGGCCCTGACCACCTTGTAGGTACCGATCGCTACCTTTGCGCCTGCGGTCGCAGCAGACATTACAATCAGGTTCTCGATGGTATCAAAGAGATAATCCGTGGCCCGCTCCTGGTCCCCCGCTGCCCAGCTGGAAATACCTTCGTAAATATTGTCAAGCAACTGGATACCGGCCACGGCAAACATGACTTCACCAACAACAGGCACAAATGAGGCGAAGAACAGTGCCGTATTGAACGCAATGGTTTTGTAGGTATCGAGCCTGGCCAACCGGGTCTTTTCGTCCTCGTCATCCGTCGGGATCACCAGCAATCGTGCATCTGCGCGGATGCGTTCGGCCTGCATCTGGAACATTGCCCGAAACAGATCATTCTTGTGCTCTTTACCCAGATCAAGCTCTTCGAGCGGGAGATAGATAGAGTCCTTGGGCAGGATCGGAGGTGTCACCGACAACAAGCGCTTATCCAGAGCAGCGAGAAACTCGGGGCGATCCTTGAGCTTGATGAACCCCATGAAAAAACCGAGAAATTCGGTTGTTCTCAGGCGACGACTTAGATCTACCTCAAATCGGTTAAACGACAGATACTCTTTCAAAGGGTGCAGCGAATCACCCGGCAGGTAAATCACACATCGGTCGTCGTTTTCGCTGACGGGCGCTATGGATATCGGACCATGCAGTTGTACGCCCAGTATTTTCAGAGTCTTGTACGCAAGGACATTCTGATCCGGTTGGTTCGATGACTCTTCGTTCCCCACGGTATGAAGCATACGGTATACATCGGCACTGATATGTTTTTGCAGGTAGGCAAGATGCCGTTCGACCGCGAATCGATCTTTGGCATAGACCAGACCTTTATCAAGCAGGCTGCCAGTTTTATTCTTGTCACCGAACAAATCAGCCACATGGGCTTGATATTGCTTTCCCAGATCCAGATCTCGACAAAGCTTGGCAAACTCATGAGGCTCAATTGAAAGTGTCCGACTGACATGCCCCGTTATCTTTTCCGGAATATAGAGATGTGATTGTTCATGATAATTCTGGGGCAGTGTCTCGCTGACTTCAAAGTTTTCACATGCAGCGGTCAATAGATCCCGTTCAATCGGCAGCACAAGTTTGCGTCGCAGCCCAAGCAGGCTGGAAGTGGAGCGCACATGTTGAAATACCACCCCCTCCACCTGAAAAGGTTCGGCCAACCTGTCGGACATGGCCTTGGCCAGTAAAGGTTTGCAGAATTGCTCCGGCGACTTGAATGCTCGCAACGCGCTGACCGCAGCGTTCCTCGACACATAGCTGGACTTCAGGCTTGCATATAAGTCATTCCGAACTTCGGCTGATGACTCAAGCATCCAGGCAGGGGTATGTTTTTTCAACAGATCAAAATGCACACCCTGTTCAGCCGGTGTCATTTCTAAAGTTATTTTTTCGTCTCGCCTAACTTCCATGTAAAACATCCATCAAACAATTTTGAATAATTAGCCTAGAGCCGGGGCCAATTAAAAAAAAGCATAAATAGTTGATGGATACGAACTATGAAACAGCAGTAACTTTAAACTTTAAACTATATATGTAACGCACATCGTTTCAATAAAAATGCAGAGGGGGCAGTTGGCATTTGCCGCCGACGCCCCCACGGAGCATTACCAGAAACGCTGCTGGGTCAGACGACTCCACCAGCTCAGCAACACGCGATCCACCGAGCCGCTGGCCGCCATGCCGATCCGCTCCTGCAGGCTTTTGCGTTCAGCGTAGTGCAGGTGATAGACCTCGGACTGTTTGGCGCGCTCGGCCAGGTATTCGTCGCTGGTCTTGAGTTCGTCGACCAGTTGCTTGTCCAGTGCCGCGATGCCGAGCCAGACTTCACCGGTGGCGACCTCGTCGATCGCCAGCTGTGGGCGATAACGGGCAACGAAGTTCTTGAACAGCTGATGGGTGATGTCCAGGTCTTCCTGGAATTTCTCCCGGCCCTTCTCGGTGTTTTCACCGAACACGGTCAGGGTGCGTTTGTACTCGCCGGCGGTCAGTACTTCGAAATCGATGTCATGCTTTTTCAGCAGGCGGTTGACGTTGGGCAACTGCGCCACCACACCGATGGAGCCGAGGATGGCGAACGGCGCGCTGATGATCTTCTCGCCGATGCACGCCATCATGTAGCCGCCGCTGGCTGCGACCTTGTCGATGCACACGGTCAACGGCACGCCGGCTTCACGAACGCGTGCCAGTTGCGACGAAGCCAGACCGTAGCTGTGCACCATGCCGCCGCCGCTTTCCAGACGCAGGACCACTTCGTCCTTCGGCGTGGCCAGGGTCAGCAGCGCGGTGATTTCGTGGCGCAGGCTTTCGGTGGCCGAGGCCTTGATGTCGCCGTCGAAGTCGAGCACGAACACCCGAGGTTTGGCTTCGGGTTTCTTTTTCTGTTTCTTCTCGGACTTGGCCTGGCCCTTGCGCAAGGCCTTGAGCTGATCCTTGTCGAGCAGGGTCTGCTCCAGACGCTCACGCAGGCCTTTATAGAAATCGTTGAGCTTGCTGACCTGCAACTGGCCCGCAGATTTGCGCCGGCCCTTGCTGCGCAACGCAGCAAAACTGGCCAGCACCACCAGAATGGCGATGACCAGCGTTACGGTCTTGGCCAGGAAACTGGCGTATTCAGTCAAAAACTCCACAGTGACTCCTTCAAACGATGCGCGATCTTGAAACACACGCGGGAATTGGCTCCAGCATACCCATGCACCGGCCCGTCGGCCAGCCGTGAAACCTCTGGCAACAAGGCTGGAACGGGCATTTCAAACAAGCGTATGTTTTTTCATTGACAGCTCACCGTCATCCCCATAACCTCGCCTCAACCTTCAACGTACCGGGACGACGCGGACGTGGGCAGCATCTACTTGATTCGACATGGCCAGGCCTCCTTCGGTGCAGACGACTATGACGTCCTGTCGCCGACCGGTGTACGCCAGGCAGAAATTCTCGGCCGCCACCTCGCCGAACTCGGAATCAGCTTCGACCGCTGCCTGTCGGGCGACCTGCGCCGCCAGCAACACACGGCCAACAGCGCGCTGGAACAGTTCGCCGCCGTCGGTTTGCCGGTTCCGGCTCTGGAAATCGATTCGGCCTTCAACGAATTCGATGCCGACGCCGTGATCCGCGCCCTGCTCCCGCCCATGCTGCCGCAAGAGCCCGAAGCACTGGAAATCCTGCGCAACGCCGCACAAAACCGTGGCGAGTTCCAGCGCATCTTCGCCTTGATCATCGAACGCTGGCTCGCCGGCACCTACGACACACCTGGCCTGGAAAGCTGGCTGGGTTTCGTCGAGCGGGTCCAGGCCGGTCTGCACCGAATACTCGAACAAGCCGACAACACCCAGAAAATCGCGGTGTTCACTTCCGGTGGCACGATCACCGCCCTGCTCCACCTCATCACTCAAATGCCTGCCCGGCAGGCCTTTGAACTGAACTGGCAAATCGTCAACACCTCGCTCAACCAGCTGAAGTTCCGCGGTCGCGAGGTGGCTCTGGCTTCCTTCAACAGTCATGCACACCTGCAACTGCTGAAGGCCCCGGAACTCATCACGTTTCGCTGAGTCCGGATTACTGTGACCCTGCTGCAATCAACCAAAAAGGATCGAACCATGACCTCCGTAGCTGATGCCGTAAAAGCAATGCAAGCCAAGTTCAACCCAGCCGCCGCTGCCGGTCTGGATCTGGTCTTCGGTTTCAACATCACTGACGAAGACAAGCAATACGCCCTGATCGTCAAAGACGGCACCTGCGACATCCAGGAAGGCGAAAACCCGGACGCCAACTGCACGCTGGTGCTGGACAGCGAAACCCTCAAAGGTATCGTCAGCGGCGAAACCGACGGCATGCAGGCTTTCATGGGCGGCAAGCTGCGCGTTGAAGGCGACATGATGCTGTCGATGAAACTGTCCGAGCTGTTCCCGGCGTAAACGTCCGGACGCAATTCGCGAATCCCGCCTCTGGCGGGATTCGTGCTTTCAGAGGCCGATGATCTCCAACCATCAACGTGTTGAACCCGGCGCTCTTTCCAGCTCTCGCTGAATATCTCGAAACGCAGTGGCCGCTTCACTTCCTTCAGCCAGATGCTCAGCCATCGACCCAGTCAGCATTTTTTTGTCGGTGACATCCCAGTCAATCGTGATGACAAACGTGTCGCCCCCAAGAGTCACAAACAACCAATAGGAATCCACCGGTCTGTCCGGTTGGGAGAACGCACTGTAGGCATATCGAATCTGGCGACGAAGATCCGGTGTATCGAGAACCAGCCCCTCTGTATCCACCTTCGGATAACGCTCTTCCATCGCAACCAGCACTTTGGTCAGAAACTCGTCATTCGAAATGCCCCTCAACGGATCAGGACTGTTGCGCAGCATGGTGACAGGACTCTGTGCGGAAGGCGTACCCATAAAACGCGGTCGATACATTCCCGAGCTGAACCATCGTGTCGCGTCAAAGCGCGTTTCTTCAGGGCTCCAGTCGCCGTAATACATCATTACCCTGGCGGACATTTGATCTTCCTTGCTGTAATAAAAAAATACCGTAGTGATGAACACCGCCAGCAAGATGAGCAGGAGGCTGTTCTTTCTCGATAGACGCAGCATGCTCAAGCGGGTCTGTATTCAAGAAGGTGGGCCGGCACCCCGGTGGGGGTATCCCCGGAACGGACATCACGATGTGCACCCAACGCATCCAGCGGGTAACCCACGGTTTTCTCGTGAAAACTGCGGCTGTCCTCATGTGCTACCAACTTGCGCTCCTCATCAGTAACCGTTGAAAGGGGTTTTTGCGGGGCCTTTTCATCTGGAAGCTCAGCCGTCGGGTTCTTCGCTGTCTTACGGTGTTCTGCAAGCTTTCGTTGATACTCGATATTCTTGCGGGTGTAGCTTTCCATCGCCTCCCTGTCGGAGGCCATCCGCTGACGCGTGCCGGGCACCGATTGCCGCTCCGCGTTGGTGCCATAAGTCGTGTCGTAATTGCTGCGACGCGGAAACGCCATGACGGTTGTCCGGGTTGCATTAGCCATGATTTGCGCGAGGCTGAGTTCATAATGAGGGTCTTCGCCCTCGAGCACCCAACGCTCGGCGTTGATGCCCAGCCCGGTGCGACAGGCATAAGAGTGAATCTTTGCACCGTATGCAAACGCTTCCGGCTTGAACATTTTCGCCTGGGCATCACGTAATCGGTAACTTTCACGCTTATCCAGCTCGTATCCCAGCTCGATTGCACCCACTACGCCATGGGAGAAAAAATCGAGCTGTTTGATTTCTCTGCCGCGACGTTGCCGGGTAAAGATGAAATCCACCAGGCCGGATATTGAATCCAGTTCCCGGTATTGCGCGCCATGATCGCGCTCGACTACCAGTTTCAAGGCCGCCAGCAGGTTTTGCGGATAGTCATCCTTGAAAATCAGAAAGACGCGTTGTTTCGAAAAACTTGGCGTGCCTTCGGGGTACTTCGTCAGTTGTCGGATGCCTTGATTGATGAAGCGCATTTTATTGCCCTTCTGCCCGCGCCAGTTTTCTATCG
The DNA here is from genome assembly GCF_059424205.1 of Pseudomonas sp. GW456-12-1-14-TSB6. NCBI lineage: Bacteria > Pseudomonadati > Pseudomonadota > Gammaproteobacteria > Pseudomonadales > Pseudomonadaceae > Pseudomonas > Pseudomonas sp. GW456-12-1-14-TSB6. Next base: position 93,338 of record NZ_JBWKZE010000021.1, on the reverse strand, counting down.
TCGACATGTAGGAAGCCCCCACCACGGTCACATAATCCTGTGCCAGCGTGCCCGTGACCTGAGTCGTCGCATGCTGATCAGTGGTCTTGGCCTGTTTCTTCTTTGGTGCAGCCACGCGTCGCCCTCCTTAATAGTCGATGCCCAGGGCATCCAGATGGAGGGCCGCTTCCTTGCCCCACTGAACAACAATGGATGTCGGATCGGCTGTAAATACCCTCTCAGCATTGCCATGGTTGTCGGTATGGCCGACCAGGCGCTGTCCATCGCCGGTTTCGATGCAATAGAGCATGTCGGGAATTGCTTCGCCGGTGGTTTCGTCCACCAGCTGGAAGCGTTCACTGTGTTTTGGCACGGTGACAATCGGGCTGAAAGGCGCGGAACCGACCTGCGTGCCGACAAAAACGTCGCCGGAGCCGGTAATGATCATTCCGCCATGGGCTGTGGCGCTGCCGAGGAAGGCGATTGGCTTGCCGTTGATCAGGATGTTGCCGATGCCCTCGGTGACGGAATCACCGCAGGCGGTGGTATCACCGACTCGCAGCACAGGCATGCCATTGATGTTCACATTGGGTGAACCGCTGGTGCTGGGGTTGGTACCGTGTCCAGTGATCGGGCAGGCATTGAGATCGCTGAGGCGCGCGGCAGGTTTTGCCATCATCTACATCCTTGTATGAGCGGAGGCCGCGAAATTTACCGGATCTGCCCTGTGGGTGAAAGGCTGGCCTCCTGCCTGCCCGTCTCTGCCGTGACCGGTGTCACAAACGATGCAGCCAGCAGTTCCCGCGTATACGGGTGTCGGGCCGAATGAAACAACCCGGCCGTTTCGCCACGCTCCACCACCTCGCCATCCTTCATCACGATCAGATCGTGGGCCAGCGCCCGCACCACCGCCAGGTCATGACTGATGAACAGATAAGTCAGACCGTGTTCCTCCTGCAACCTGCGCAACAGCGCGACGATCTGTTTCTGCACCGTGCGATCCAGCGCCGACGTCGGCTCATCGAGCAGGATCAGATCCGGCTTGAGCACCAGCGCCCGAGCGATGGCGATACGTTGCCGTTGCCCGCCGGAAAACTCGTGGGGATAGCGATGACGCGTCGCCGGATCGAGCCCGACTTCCTTCAGTACATCGATCACAGCCTGCTCGCGCGCCTGCGCATTCAAGTCGCTGTGCACCTGCAGACCTTCGGCAATGATCTGCTCCACACACAAGCGCGGACTCAGGCTCCCGAACGGGTCCTGAAACACCACTTGCAGGCGTTTGCGCAGCGGACGCAATTGCTTGCCGCTCAGCTGTTCGAGCGCCTCGCCCTTGAAGCGGATGCTGCCGTCGGCGTCGATCAGACGCAGGATCGCCTGACCCAGCGTGGATTTACCCGAGCCCGACTCACCAACAATCCCCAGCGTCTTGCCCCGCTGCAGGTTCAAATCGATGCCGTTGACCGCATGCAGATACGATTTCGGCCGAAGCCATCCGCCACCCAGCGGAAAGCGCACATTCAGATCACGAACCTCGAGCAAATCCTCTGCTGCATCACGGCAAAGCGCCGCGCCGCCGGGTTCGGCGTTGAGCAATTCGATGCTGTAGGGATGCTGCGGCGCGCGGAACAATTGCTCGCAGCTTGCCTGCTCAACGATCTCGCCCGCACGCATCACCGCCACCCGCTGGGCGATGGTACGCACCAGATTCAAGTCATGGCTGATGATCAGCAGCGCCATGCCCAGGCGCTGTTGCAGTTCCTTGAGCAGCAACAGAATCCTGCGCTGGACCGTGACGTCGAGGGCCGTGGTCGGCTCATCGGCGATCAGCAACTGCGGTTCGCACGCCAGCGCCATGGCGATCATCACCCGTTGCCGCTGCCCGCCGGAGAGCTGATGCGGATACGCCTTGAGCCGCTCGCGCGGACGTTGAATGCCCACCAGTTCCAACAGCTCCAGAATCCGTTTGCGCGCCGCCGTGCCCGCCAAGCCTTTGTGCAGCGCCAGGCTTTCGCCGAGTTGGCGCTCGATGCTGTGCAACGGGTTGAGCGAACTCATTGGCTCCTGAAAAATCATTGCGATGCGGTTGCCGCGCAGTTGCCGCAGATAGCGCTCGTGCACACCCAGCAGCTCTTCGCCGCCATAGCGGATGCTGCCGTCGATCTGCGTGATGTTCGGGTCCAGCAGTTGCAGAATGCTGTGGGCCGTTACCGACTTGCCGGAGCCGGACTCGCCGACCAGGGCCAGGCATTCCCCCGGACAAATGTCGAGGTCGATGCCGTGCACCACTTCCTGCCCTTTGAACGCCACCCGCAGGTCGCGTATTTCGATCAGATGTTCGCGCATATCAAGTCCTGGGGTCGAAGGCATCTCGGCAGGCTTCGCCGATGAATACGAGTAGAGAAAGAATCAGCGCCAGGGCAAAAAATGCCGTCAGCCCCAACCACGGTGCTTGCAGATTGTTCTTGCCCTGGCCGATCAGTTCACCCAGCGAAGCACTGCCGACGGGCATGCCGAAGCCGAGAAAATCCAGCGCCGACAACGTGGCGATCGCCCCGGTCAGAATGAACGGCAGGTACGTCAACGTCGCACTCATGGCATTGGGCAGAATGTGCCGCACGATCACCTGCGCATCGCCGACACCCAGCGCCCGCGCCGCTTTCACGTACTCGAGCCCCCGGCTGCGCAGGAACTCGGCGCGCACCACGTCCACCAGACTCAGCCAGGAAAACAGCGCCATGATCCCCAGCAACCACCAGAAATTCGGCTCGACGAAGCCCGACAGAATGATCAGCAGATAAAGCACCGGCAGGCCCGACCACACTTCCAACAGACGCTGCCCGAGCAAGTCGACCCAGCCGCCGTAATAACCCTGCAAGGCACCGGCGGCGATACCGATCAACGCGCTCACCGCCGTCAACGCCAGCGCGAACAACAGCGAGACCCGCGTGCCGAATATCACCCGCGCCAGCACATCCCGCGCCTGATCGTCGGTGCCCAGCCAGTTTTCAGTAGTGGGCGGACTCGGGGCCGGTTCGGTGAGGTCGTAGTTGGCCGTGTCGAAGCCGAACGGGATCGGCGCAAACCACATCCGTCCGCCCTGCCCCTCGATCAGTTCACGCACCTGGGCGCTGCGGTAGTCAGGCTGGAACGGCAGCTCACCGCCGAAATCCTGCTCGGTGTAGCGCTTGAACGCCGGGAAAAGCCACTCGCCCTGATACGTCACCAGCAACGGTTTGTCGTTGGCGACCAGTTCGCCGCCCAGGCTCAGGCCGAACAGCGCGAGAAACAGCCACAACGACCACCAGCCGCGCCGATGGGCCTTGAACCGCGCCCAGCGGCGCTGTCCGATGGGAGAAAGCGTCGGCATCAGGCAGTCCTCGCGGTGAAGTCGATGCGCGGATCGACCAGCGTGTAGCACAGGTCGCCCAGCAGTTTTATCAAGAGCCCGAACAGGGTGAAGATGAACAGCGAACCGAACACCACCGGGTAATCCCGTGACACCGCCGCCTCGTAGCTCAGGCGGCCGAGACCGTCGAGGGAGAAGATCACTTCGATCAGCAACGAACCGCCGAAGAACACCGTGACCAATGCCTGAGGCAATCCGGCCACCACCAGCAGCATCGCGTTGCGAAACACATGCCCGTACAACACCTGTCGCTCGCTCAGGCCCTTGGCCCGAGCCGTGACCACGTACAGCCGTGAGATTTCATTGAGAAAGCTGTTCTTGGTCAGGATCGTCAGCGTCGCGAAACCGCCGATCACCAGCGCACTGACCGGCAACACCAGATGCCAGAAGTAATCGGCAACCTTGCCCCACAGCGACAGCTCGGCAAAGTTGTCCGAGACCAGCCCGCGCACCGGAAACCAGTCCAGCGCCGTCCCGCCGGCGAACACCACGATCAGCAGCAGCGCAAACAGAAACCCCGGCATGGCGTAGCCGATGATGATCGCCGCGCTGCTCCAGACATCGAACGCCGAACCGTTGTGCACCGCCTTGCGAATCCCCAGCGGGATCGACACCAGATAGGTGATCAGCGTCGCCCACAAACCCAGCGACAGGGTCACCGGCAGCTTCTGCCAGATCAGTTCGGTCACCGTCGCGCCACGGAAGAAGCTCTTGCCGAAGTCCAGTTGCGCGTAGCTCTTGAGCATCAGCCACAAGCGCTCGCCAGCGCTTTTGTCGAAGCCATACTGCCGCTCGATCTCGGCCACCAGTTTCGGATCCAGCCCCCGAGTCGCGCGGGACTCGCCGCCAATGTTCTCGACATGACTGGCACCCACCGCCGCACCGACACCGATCCCCTGCAATCGGGCGATGGCCTGCTCGACCGGGCCACCGGGCGCGGCCTGCACAATCACGAAGTTCACCAGCAGAATCGCCAGCAAGGTCGGCACGATCAGCAGCAGACGCCGCAGGCTATAACCCCACATGGGCGTACTCCTTGTGCTGTTGCTGCATCTGCGTCGAGGTCAGCGCGGTCGGGCTGATTTCCCACCAGGTGTCGAGTCCGGCGTCGTACAACGGCGCAATAGCCGGGCGACCGAAGCGGTTCCACCACACCGTGGAAATCCCCGGCGGGTAATAGTTGGGAATCCAGTAGTAGCCCCACTGCAACACCCGATCCAGAGCATGGGCGTGGCGCAGAAGGCTCTCGCGATTGTCGGCCTGCACCACACCTTCTAGCAGCGCATCCACCGCCGGATCGCGCAGCACCATGTAGTTGTTCGAGCCAGGATCGTCGGCACCCTCGGAGCCGAAGTAGTTGAACAGCTCGCGCCCCGGCGCCTGACTCACCGGGTAACCGACGACGATCATGTCGTAGTCGCGGCTGCGCACGCGGTTGGTGTATTGCGCGGTGTCGACCTGGCGGATATCGAAGCCGATGCCGATCTGCGCCAGGTTGCGCTTGAACGGCAGCAGCAGGCGCTCGAAGCCCTTCTGGCCGTTGAGAAAAGTGAATTGCAACGGCTCACCGGCGGCATTCACCAATTGATCGCCACGGGGTTTCCAGCCGGCGGACTCCAGCAATTTCAGCGCCTGCAACTGTTGCGCACGAATATTGCCGCTGCCGTCGGTGCGCGGCGCCTCGAATACCTGGCTGAAGACTTCATCGGGAATCTTGCCGCGCCACGGATCAAGGATTTTCAGTTCCTCGGCATCCGGCAGTTCGGTGGCCGACAACGCGCTGTGGGAAAAGAAGCTGCGCTGGCGCAGGTACATGCTGCGCATCATCTGCCGGTTGCTCCATTCGAAATCCCAAAGCATGGCGATCGCCTGCCGGACCCGGCGATCCTGAAACATCGGTTTCTGCAGATTGAACACAAACCCTTGAGACCCTTGCGCAGCGCCGGGTGCGAGGTGTTCGCGCAGCAACTTGCCCTGCTCCAGCGCCGCGCCGGCGTAACCGATGGTGTAACTGGTGGCGGAGAACTCGCGGTTGTAATCGAAGCCGCCGGCCTTCAGTACTTGTCGCGACACGTCGGTGTCGGCAAAAAACTCCACGCTCAACTGATCGAAGTTATAGAGCCCGCGAGTGATCGGCAGATCCCTGGCCCACCAGTCCTTGATCCGCTGGAATTTCACGCTGCGTCCGGCATCCACCGCGCTGACCTTGTACGGCCCGCTGCCCGGCGGAATCTCGAAGCCTGCGCCATCGGCGAAATTGCGTGTGCGCCACCAATGCTCGGGCAGCACCGGCAACGTCGCCAGATCCAGCGGCAATGTGCGGCTCTCGTTGTTCTTGAACACGAAACGCACCTGGGTCGGCGACTCGACCTGCACCTCGGCGACATCACGAAACTGCTGGCGATACTTAAGGCTGCCCTGGGTAGTGAACAGTTCGAAGGTGTAGCGCACGTCTTCAGCGGAGATCGGCGTGCCGTCCTCGAACCGCGCCTTGGGGTTCAAGTAAAAGCGCAGCCAGCGGCGGTCCACGTCCAACTCCATGCGTTGCGCGACCAGCCCGTAGACGCTGTAAGGCTCGTCCTTGCTGCGATAGGCCAGCGGCGCATAGAGCCAGCCGTCGATGTCGGCAACGCCGGTGCCTTTGTCGATGTAGGGAATCATGTGATCGAACGGGCCGCTCTCCAGCGAAGAGCGGCGCAAGGTTCCACCCTTGGGCGCAGCGGGATTGGCGTAGGCCAGGTGCTGGAAGTCCGGGGCGTATTTCGGGGCTTCGCCGTAGACCGTGAGGGCGTGTTGGGGCGCTGCGAACAGCGCCGGGCTCAGCAACAGACCGACACTGAACAGAATGACTCTGGAAAACATGGGCAGATCCTTTCACCACGTGCCTGCCTGACTGTGATGTGCAACAGGCCGGGCCTTTTTATAGGGCGGGGTTTAGAACGATGTGTTACTAAAACCTGCCCCGACCGATCTTTCTCAGAACTTGTAATTGACCCGCGTGTACAGCGTGCGGCCAAACGGGTCGCCGTATTTCGGGTCGTAGCCGCTCTGGAACGTGTAGGTCTGGTTGCTGAACGGCGGCTCGCGGTCGAACAGGTTTTTCACCCCGAGGGTCACCGCCAGGGTCTTGCGCCATGTGTAGGTGCCGGCCACGTCCCAGACGTTGTACGAACCGACGTAATCGTGAGTCTCGCGATCCGAGTCGTGGTAACCACTGGTGTAGCGGTTGGTCAGGCTTGCGCCGAGCGGGCCGTAGTTCCAGCTGCCGGTCAGGCTGTGACGCCAACGGGCCACGGCGCCGGCCGAGGCAAAGTCGCCGCCGCGAAAATCGCCGAGCTTGTCGATGTAGTCACCCTTGAGCTGCTGCTGATAGTCATAACGGGTCACGTAAGTGCCTTGCAGACCGATGCCGAAATCACCGTACGGCGTGCTCGGCAGGCGATAGTCGAAACTCACGTCGACGCCGTTGGTCTTGATCTTGCCGAGGTTGGCCAGCCCGGTGACGATGTGGTCGATGGAACCGTCGGGCTTGCGGATCAGGCGCTCCGGGTACAGCTCCGGATTCTCGAACACCGCCGATTCGGGGAACTCAGCGATCTGGTTGGCGATGTCGATCCACCAGAAATCCAGGCCGGTGGTCAGGCGATCGAACGGCTGGTAAACGAAACCGAGGGTGACGTTGCGCGCGGTCTCCGGGCTCAGGTCGGTGTTGCCGCCGGAGGTGCGATTGAACTGCTGGGCGCAGTCGCGGTTGGCAATGCCGCCGTTGCTCGGGTTGCCTCCAGCGCACAGGCGCGGGTCGTTGTAGTTGGCGTTGGTGAAGGAGGTAAACGTCGGGTTGTACAACTCGTACAGCGATGGCGCACGGAAACCTTCGCTGTAGGCGCCGCGCACCACCAGTTCCTTGAACGGCTGGAAGCGGAACGAGTATTTCGGGTTAGTGGTGCTGCCGAAGTCGCTGTACTTGTCGTGGCGCACGGCGGCGGACAGTTCCAGGCTGTCGAGCACCGGCACGTTGACCTCGGCGTACTGCGCCGAGACGCTGCGATCCCCTTGTACGCTGCCGTTGGGATCAACACCCAGGCTCTGCACGTCGCCGGCAAACGCAGCGAAATCCTGATGAAAATCTTCCTTGCGATACTCGCCGCCCAGCGCCAGTGCCGAAGGCCCTGCACCGAACCAGTCGCCGATCTCGCGGCTGACACGCCCGTCAATCGCCTTGACCCGGCCCACTGCGGTCGCGTAATCGCCTTCTACCTCGTTGGCTGCCAGTAGTGCCGAACCGGCGGCGGTCTGCGGGCCGAACGGGTTGATCACACCGTTGGCGATGCCCTGGCTGACGGCGCGGTCGTTCACATAACCGCTGCGAATCGTGTTGACCACGTTGTTCTGGTTGTACGACGCACCGAGGTTGTAATCCCACCCGACCAGGGTGCCGTCGAAGCTCAACAGCAGGCGCTGACCGGTGTTGTCGTCCTCATGCTGACGCGCACCGACGGCGGTCTCACGCCAGTTCACGTCCACCGGTTGCGTCGGGTCCAAAGCAAAACCGCTCGGCCCGGGCGTAATGCCGTTCCCCGGATAGAACGCCGTGCCAGGGTTGACCTGATTGCCCATCAAAGTGCCGGGCCCGATTTGGGTACGGTTTTCGTTGCGCGCCCAAAAGTATTCGAGGCTGACGTTGTGATCGTCCGACAGCTTGCCGGTGGCCTTGGCGAAGGCCGAGGTCTTCTCGGTTTCCGGCACCAGATCAAGGTAGTTCCACAGGCTCTGGCGGCAGATGCCGTTGCGTGACAACAGCCCCGGCGCATTGCAACCGGAACCGGCCAGCGGGTTGGTGGCATTGCTGCCCTGGCTCCAGTTGGCGGGCGATGCCGTGCCGGAGGTGTAATCGAGTCCGCGCCCCGGCTGGTAGTTATAGGTGTAACCACGGTCGTCGGCGGCCAGGCGATTCTGCTTGTCGTAACTCACCACGCCGAAAACGTTGAAGCGATCGTCCTGTAAATCGCCAAAACCCCAACTGCCGCTGAAATTGCGACTTTCGCCGCCGCCAGAATGGGTCGGTGTGTCGTAGTTCGTGCTGATCTGACCTTCGGTGAGGCTGGTCTTGGTGATGAAGTTGATCACCCCGCCGATGGCATCGGTGCCGTACAGCGCCGAAGCACCGTCGCGCAGCACTTCCACCCGGTCGATGGCGGCGAACGGGATAGTGTTGAGGTCGACGCCAGAGCCATTGATCGCATTGGTCGCGTTGTTGCTCAGACGCCGACCGTTGAGCAGCACCAGGGTTTTGTTCGGGCCAATGCCCCGCAGGTCGGCATAGGACGCCCCGCCGCTGCTCGACCCCACCGAGCGCCCGGAGCCCACCGAAGACTGGTTGGCCGAGATGCGGTTGACCAGCTCTTCAGTGGTGGTCACGCCCTGCTTCTGCAACTCCTCGACCCGCAGGATGGTGACCGGCACGGCGGTTTCGGCATCGACCCGGCGGATCGCGGTGCCTGTGACTTCGACCCGTTGCAGTTGGGTGGTCGGTTCGTTTGCCGTGCTGTCGGCAGCGACGGCCGGCAACGTGTTGATCGCCAGCAGCAAGGCCAGGCTCAAAGGGGATTTAACGGGTGAAAAATGGATCATGAACAGCCATCCCTGCGTTTTGGTTTATGCAGGGATGTGCGATGGCAGATGGGGATTTATAGGGTGCGATTTAGACCGTTGGGTGCTGAGGTTATGCAAAAAGAGGCGCGTGATTTTTCATACCAGTTCCGCGTCCTTGAGCAATCGCGTATCCAGCCCGAATCGCTCTTGCGAGATCATCCTGAATTGCCCCTCTGCCAAATCGCAGCTCACCAGCAAATTCCACGAGTGCCGGGTGGCTGCCGATGGAATCAGTACAAACGGGTGCTCGGCGAGCAACGCGTCGGCAAAATCCTGCTGGTTGGGCGAGGCCTGTGCGGGACTCATCCAGTAGGGGTTGGGCAGCTCCTCGGGTTGCACGATTTTCACAAGCGCCTCGCTGACCACCTCAAAGCACGTCAGCACATAGGGACTTCTATCAAGTGCGTTGAAACTCCCGTGAGCGGCCACCTCCAGAATGGCTGTAGATGGATCGATCGAAGCATAAACGACACGGCGGCCGGGCCGGTTCCATCGACCGCCCTGCAGTTCTGAACCGATGCCGCTGTCCCATGTGCACCGATAAACCTCAGGGTCCAAACGCCACGCATACCAGCGGTCGTCCCAAGGCAGCGGGTTCATTGATAAACCCCGTATTTAATCCGGTGCAGATAAGCAATGACCGATTGATACCCCAGTGAGCTTTCAATCAATGCAACGGGTCTGTAACCGTTTAACCATTTGGTCGCCTTGCTCATCCACTCCTCGGCGCTCGGCTGATCGTGGAACACCTCGATAGCGGACTCAAGAGCGTGCGCATACTGAAAAGCGATCATGCTCTGCTGTCGGCTCATTCGCGTCGGCTCGCCACTACTCAGCAAGCGCCGCACGGTTCTGACCGACTTTCCGGTGATGAGCTGCACAAGCTCGCTTTCCCGGTAGAGCTCGGATGTTGAAATCATGTTCACAACGTCCCGCAGATCAAAACCTTCCCGCGCGTAACCAACAATGTGCATGGTGTCTCTGTCCCATATCCGGCCGTTCAGCAACACCTCAACAGGCTTCCCCTCGACCTTCTTCAGCCCCGTAAACCGGGGTGCTTTCGCTTGGGGCATCGGAACACCCTCCATAGGGCATCTGGCATGATCGTGGCGCCAGGAATCACGAGGGGAATAAGTAGAGTTTTCGTGCTCGAGATGTGGGATTCGCATAATCCATCCAATGTCAGGGGCCCGAGTCTCCAGGCCGGTCAGTGACTTCATGTCACGACCGATGCTATAGGCCCCGCTTCCGACGGCCAACCTTAAAAAGTCGTCGGAAATATCCCCGTTTTCGCCCAAAGTCCGGCAACTTCCGTAGGACGCTACCGTGCATTATTCCGCCTTCAACTCCCGAAGTGATAACTCACATCCAGCCACCACTGGCGCCCGTACGGGTCGTAGTTGCCGGTCGGGTAATACGGCCATCCCGCCGAGTCGTCATGCTTGACCTGATTGAGCACATTGTTCACGGTCAGCCCGACACTCGCCCGGTCGTTGAGCTTGTACCGTGCACTGGCGTTGAACACCGTCCACGGCGACAGACGCCCGTCGCCCGCGCCGTTGGTGACCGAGCCGTAACGAATCCCCATCAGCGTCGCCGTAGCTTTCTGGTAATCCCAGGTCAGGCTGGCGTTGACCTTGCTGCGCCAGTCGTAGTTGGTGCGCGAGGTACGCCAGTCCTGGGTCGGGGCTTCGTCCGATTCCTTGTAGTAGTGCGAGAGCACCAGGGTGTAGCCCAGCGCCGAACTGAACGCGCCGTACTGCCCGGCGCCCCAGCGGATGTTGCTCTTGAAGTCCAGGCCGCTGACCCGCTCGCTGGCGGCGTTGATCGCATTCACCCGCACCCGCTGCAACTGATTGGGATCGACAGCGGCATTGCCGGGATTGCGATCGACGCGTGCCAGGGTCGACTGGCAATTGGCCGAATTGATGTCCTGGGTGCCATTGCGGCATTCGTTCTCTTGCTGCAACAGGCGGTTTTCGTCGACGGTGGTCAGCAGGTCATCGATCTCCACCCGCCAGAAATCAGTGGAGAAATCGAAGTTGCGTGAAGGCGACCAGACGAAACCGTAGGTCCAGGATTTGCCGCGTTCGGATTCCAGATCCGCCGTGCCGCTCTGGGTGTAATCGACCCGCCCACGGTCACAGGCGCCCTCCACGCCCTGGCTGCAACCGTAGTAGTCGATCTGCGCCGGGTAGTAGCCGTTGCTGTCGGACTGATAGATGTAGTTCAGGTCCGGCGCGCGGAAACTGGTGCCGTAGCTGCCGCGCACCAACAGGCTGGTTACCGGCCGCCATTCCAGGCCGAGGTTGTAGGTTTTCTGTTGTTCGGTGCGGCCACTGAATTTGTATTGGTCCCAGCGCCCTGCGGCTGTCGCCAGAACCGTGTCGGTGACCGGAATGCTGAACTCGCCGCCGGCCGCGTAACGCTTGCGCGAGCCGCCGGAGCTTTGCGCCGGGGTCACGCCGTAGAAACTGCCGTCATTAAGGCTGTCATCCGGATCGATGCGATATTCCTGCTTGCCCGCCTCGAGCACGCCGGCAAATCCCACCGGACCGGCGGGCAGGTCAAACAACTCGCCGTTGACCGACGCGTTGTAACTGGTGGAAACCGACTTGCTGCTCTGCGTCAGGTTGCCGCGAAACTGCTCCCACTCCTGGGTTGTCAGTGGCCGGTCGAGGCGCGAGGCATCCGGCGCGAACACCGGGTAACCGTCACGGGTGCCCAGCTGCGGGCCGAGGTAGAAATCCTGGATCGACGACAGCGGCGTGTAACGGGTGGTGCGCACGCTTTTGTACTCGGACCGGTTGGCCGCCAGTTCATAGTTCCACCCGGTGTCGGCGATCTTGTCCGAGAGGCCCAGGGTGCCGGTCCAGGAGGTGTCGCGCCACTTGCTGTTGTTGCTGGTGCGCCCACCGATTTCCTCTTCGCCGAAGCGTCGATACCAACGCTCCAGATTGCCGCTGTTCTGGTTGATGAAATCCGGCGAGGTGAAGCTCGGGCCGCGTGTGTTGTTCTGGATGTGATCGAGGCCGTACATCAGATCGGCGAAAACCTGCCCGCTGTCGCTGAAATGCCAGGTGCCACGGGTGTAGCCGTCATAGTTTTCCTTCTGGGTTTGCACCGTCCAGTAATCGTTGTAAATCTGGTCGGTGCGGCAGCGCCCGCCGCTGTTGAACAGCTTGTTGTCGAACGTGCCCTGATACGCGCCACAGCCGGGTCCCAGATAGCGGTTGTTGGTCAGGTCGCGACGGTAGCCGACATCCGCCAGCGGCCCGCTCTGCATGAAGCCGCGATCATCGGCCCAGATCGGATCGCGATTGGTCAGTTCGAGCCCGAACAGCCCGTCGAAGTCGCCCCAGCTGCCGCCGCCGCTGATCTGCAAGCGCTGGTTGTCACCGCCGCCGCGCTCGCTGGTGCCGCCCTTGAGATTGACGTCGACGCCATTCATTTTGTCTTTGAGGATGATGTTCACCACCCCGGCAATCGCGTCCGAACCATAGATCGCCGAAGCGCCGCTGCTGAGCACTTCGATGCGCTCGATGATCGCCGACGGAATGTTCGCCAGGTTGGTGAAGTTGACCTTGCCGTCGTACGGCGTCGGGTAATCGGCGACCCGTCGGCCGTTGATCAGCACCAGCGTGTGGTTCGGGCCGAGGCCGCGCAGGTTGAGGGCGCTGGCCGCCGGTTGCCAGGTATTGCCGTAGTCTTCGCCCTGGGTCATGCCGGTGTTTTGCGTCTGCGTGGCGAGGGCGTCGTAGACGTTCTTGTAGCCGCGCGCTTCCATTTCTTCGTGGGTGATGACATTGACCGGGGTCGCACCATCGCTCTGCGCGCGGGCGATGCGCGAGCCGGTGACGGTGACTTTTTCCATGCGGTAATCGGCAGTGCTGGCGGGTACCACGGCAGCGGCCTTGACCGGCGTGGCACTCGGCGTATCGGCCGGGCGAATGCTCAGGCCCTGCGCCCCCTGTTCGACTTGCAGACCACTGCCGAGCAAAGCCTTCTCCACCGCCTGGCGGCCACCCAATGCGCCGCGCACCGCACTGCTACGCTTGCCCTGAACCAGATTCTGACTGAAGGAAATCGGCACGCCGGTCTGGCGCGAGATGTCCAGCAGCACCTCGTCGAGGGCCCCGGCGGCAATGTCGAAGGTAAAGACTTGAGTGGCGGCGTCTTGCGCCAGAACGGCGGCCGGGACCATACCCGTCGCCAGCACGATGGCCAGTGTCAGGCGGGACAATTGTTGTTGTTTGAATGAAAACATGAGGGGCTTCCCTGTTGAAGGCGTCTGCAGGGAATGAGCAGCGGGCCGGCGCTTTTTATAGGGGGACGGATAGACCGGGAAGTTATGGATTTATAACCGTGCTTCGATGCTGACCCAGTACGGGTTGTGCCAGGTGACACGGATCGGCAGCGAACGCTCCAGCAGTTGCAGGGTGCGGTCGCTGTCGTCCAGCGGATAGAGACCGCTGAGGCGCAAACCGGCGACCTCCGGGCTCAAGTGCAGGATGCCGCGACGGTAGCTGCGCAGGCTGTCGATGACTTCGCTCAAGGGGCGATCGCGCACTTCAAGCCGCCCTTGCACCCAGGCACTTTCCTGCCCTTTGCTGCGTTCCAGCGCGAGGATCTCCTGAGCGTTGAACAGCAGACTTTCGCCCGCCTCCACCACTTGCCGCGCGCCGCTGGCGGTGACCACTTCGACCTGTGAATGCAGCATCACCAGCCGCGTCGAATCCTCACCGCGCTGCACCAGAAATTTCGTCCCGAGCGCGCGCATCCGTCCATGCTCGGTTTCGACCACAAACGGCCGGGACAGATTTTTTGCGACATCGATCAGCAGCTCACCGCTGCGCAAGTCCAGCAGGCGCTCGAGATTGTTGAAGCGCGGCACCACGCGGCTGCGGGCATTCAACGTAAGGGCGCTGCCATCCTCCAGCGTGAATTCCCGACGCTCGCCGGTACCGGTCGACAACTCGCCGGCCTCCGGCAGCCAGTCATAGTGTCGCCCGAGCAGACCCGCCAGCACCGCGATCCCGAGCACACTCAAACTGCCGCTGAGGAATCGACGCCGACTGGACGGCGCATTCAGGCTGTGCAGGACACTTTCACGCGGCAAGCCGCGCAGGTTTGCATGGCGCAGCAGGCTCAACCCGCCACCCATTTGCTCGATGATTTGCTGATGCCGTGGATCCGCCGTGCGCCAGGCGTCGAAGGCCGCGCGCTCCTGCAAGCTGACGTGCCCAGATTGCAGCAGCGCCATCCATTGCGCCGCTTCGTCGATCAGCATGTCGTCCGGCCTCATGCCTGCATCGCCTGATAGCAACGTTTGAACGCCTCGACCATGTATTGCTGCACACGGCTGGTGGACACACCGAGGCGCTCGCCGATTTCGCTGTAGGTCAGGCCATCGACTTGGTGATAGAGAAACGCAGCCTTGGCCTTGGCCGACAGGCCGTTGAGCAAGCGATCCACCGCCAGCAGCGTTTCGATCACCAATTCCCGTTCCTCGGGCGACGGGTGCACCGGTTCCGGCGCCAAGGCAAGGCTTTGCAGATAAGCGCGCTCCAGATCCTGCCGGCGCCAGCCTTCATAGACCAGCCGCCGCGCAATCGTGGTCAACAGCGCGCGGGGTTCGCGAATCGCCAGCGGATCGGGCAGTGCCAAAACCCGAAGAAAAGTTTCCGAAGCGATGTCCTGTGCGCTGTGCGGGCAGCCGAGGGTACGGCTGACCGCTGCGCACAACCATCGGTAGTCCTTTTGGAACATTTGCCCGATGACCTGGTAATGCGGGTTGTGACTCCCCATGCCTTACTCCCTGAAAACGGGCTCCACCCGCTGCGAAAATCCATGGATACGCCGGGATCTTCCGGCGGTGATCAGGGGTGCGACTGTGCAATAGCGCCCGATACATTTGAAGTAATAAAAAATCAGGATCAGCAAACCTTTGAGAATAAGGCACGTCGTCGCCGCAGCAACATTGGCTGACACAACGTTGATCTCGATCAGTGGCGCCCCCCACGCCAGTCTCTAACCTTGCGCCTCCATCGATAGCCACGGACGGCTCACCGGGAGCCTGCGGCTGACCTTTCAAGGACGAGAAATCATGCGATCACTCAACATCATTCTTCTGTCGTCGGCGTTCAACGGCCTGACCCAGCGTGCCTGGCTGGAACTGCGTCAGGCCGGGCACTCACCCAGCGTGGTGCTGTTCACCGACGAAACCGCCGTGTGCGAGCAGATCGAAAACAGCGGCGCCAACCTGGTGATCTGCCCGTTTCTCAAGGATCGCGTTCCCCATGCGCTGTGGAGCAATCCGCAGCGTCCGGTGGTGATCATCCACCCGGGCATCGTCGGCGATCGCGGCGCCAGCGCACTGGATTGGGCGATCATGCGCGAGCTGCCGTCCTGGGGCGTAACCGCCCTGCAAGCGGTGGAAGAAATGGACGCCGGACCGGTCTGGGCCACCTGCGAATTCAACCTGCCGACAGGCTTGCGCAAATCCGAGCTGTACAACGGGCGAGTCAGCGACGCGGCGATCCGTTGCATCCGCGAAGTGGTGGAGAAATTCATCGACGGCTTCGAGCCGGTAGCGCTGGATTACAACGATCCGAAAGTACGCGGGCGTTTGCAGCCGAACATGAAACAGGACGACCGCACCTTCAGCTGGCACGACTGCTCGCGCTTCATCAAGCGCTGCATCGACGCGGCGGACGGCCAGCCCGGCGTACTCGCCAGCCTCGCCGGCGGGCAGTATTACGTGTACGACGCGCACCTCGATCAGCGCACCGGCATGCCCGGCGAGATTCTCGCGGTGCACGACGACGCGGTATTGGTGGCGACCGGTGATCACAGCCTGTGGATCGGCTCGCTGCGGCGCAAACCGCAACCGGGCGAGGAAACCTTCAAGCGTCCGGCGCGGCATGTGCTGGCCGGTCAGTTGTCTGGCGTGCCGGTGCTGGACTGGTCGATTGCCAACGCGCCGTTCAGCGACGAGCCGTATCAACCGATCCGGTATCGCGAGTCCGGTCAGGTCGGCGAGCTGACGCTGGAGTTCTACAACGGCGCCATGAGCACCGAGCAGTGCCGGCGCATGGTCGAGGCCCTGCGCTGGGCTAAATCCCGCGACACTCAGGTGCTGTTGATCAAGGGCGGACGCGGCAGTTTTTCCAATGGCGTGCATCTGAACGTGATCCAGGCCGCCGAAGATCCGGGCGCCGAAGCCTGGGCCAATATCCAGGCCATCGACGATGTGTGCGAAGAATTGCTCAGCGCACGGCAACTGGTGGTCAGCGGGGTTACCGGCAATGCTGGCGCCGGTGGTGTGATGCTCGCCCTGGCGGCTGACATCGTGTTCGCCCGCGCCGATATCGTGCTCAATCCGCACTATAAGAGCATGGGCCTGTATGGCTCGGAATACTGGACCTACAGCCTGCCCCGCGCCGTCGGCCCGGCCATGGCCGAACAACTGACCCAGGCCTGTCTGCCGGTCAGCGCTGCGCAGGCGCTGCAACTGGGCATGGTTCAGGAAATCGGCCCGCGCTGCCCGGACGAGTTCTCGCTGTGGCTGCTGCAACGGGCCAACGGTGTGCTGAGCGATCCGACTTATGCTGCGGTGCGGGAGCGTAAGTTGCGGGTCGATCATGTGTTGATCCGTCAGTGCCGCGAGGCGGAGCTGCGGGAGATGCAGGAAGACATGCTGTACAACCGCAATCAGTTTGCCGAGAAGTGCCGCAACTTCGTCTACAAGCGCAAGACTTGCTGCACGCCGGCGCGGTTGGTGGAAGATTGGGCTCGGGTGCGTGAAGTCGAAGTGGCTGACTGAACAATGACGCGGTCCCGGGGCTGCCCGTACAATGCGCGGACCTCAACCACCGGCCCGCCCATGGACATTGACCTCGCCCGCACCTTTCTGGAAATCGTCCGCCACGGCAGCCTCGCCGCGGCGGCGGAGAAACTGTTCGTCACGCAAACGGCAATCACCGCCCGGGTCCAGAAACTGGAAAGCCAGTTGGGCAGCACGCTGTTCGTGCGCAACCGTGCCGGTGCGCGGCTGACCGCCAACGGCGAGGCCTTCGTGGTCTACGCCAATCAGCTGGTGCAGACCTGGGAAGCCGCACGCCGGGACCTGCCTTTGCCCGAGGGCTATCACAACGTGCTGCACATCGGCGGCGAGGTCAGCCTGTGCAACCCGTTAATGCTCAGTTGGGCCGCCGAATTGCGCGAGAAAATCCCCGGTCACGCCCTGCGCATGGAGATCCGCGATGGTGAAAACCTGCTGCGTCAGCTCGAACTGGGGGTGCTCGATGCGGCGCTGGTCTATCAGCCGGAATACTGGCCGGGGCTGCAGGTCGAGCAGGTGCTGGAAGAAAAACTGATTCTGGTGACCACGCCCGGCCGCCCTGCCCCTTACGTGTACATCGACTGGGGTCCGGATTTCCGCCGCCAGCACGACGCCGCCCTGCCGGAAAAAGCCAAGGCTGCCCTGAGCTTCAACCTCGGCCCGCTGGCCCTGCAATACATTCTCGAGAACGGCGGCAGCGGCTATTTCCGAACCCGGGTCGTGCGCACCTACCTGGAAAGCGGCGCGCTGGAGCCGGTGACCAAAGCCCCGGAATTCGGCTACCCGACCTACCTCGTGTACTCCCGCGACCGCGACTCGGCGATCCTGCAACAGGCGTTCGATCTGTTGCGCGAAGTGATCAGGGCCGATGACGACTGGTCGCAGCGCTGGAACCCGTTGAGCTGACGGCCGCTATGCACCGGAGCATGGCACTTGTGACCTGAAGGTTGGCGCTGCACAAACGGCGGGATCGGCTACGCTGCCGGGATAACGACAATATCCGCAGGTGAGCGCAGTGAGGCAGACCACCGAGGCATTTCGCAGCCGCTACCGGGCGGCGATCCATCCCCGCTACAACCCGTGGCTGCACGGCGCGTTCGTGCTGCTGTTCGGCGTGCTGGCCATCGGCGCGTTCTGGAGCAGCGTGCACCTGGTGCGGCCGCTGGAATGGCTGACCGTGCCGCTGACCCTGCTGTTCTTCAATTTCGGCGTGTACATGGTGCACCGCCACCTCGGCCACCACAAAAAGAGCTTCGCCCGGATGTTCTATGCCCGGCATGCCGGCGATCATCACAGCTTCTTCACCCCCGGCCACATGACCTACGACGGCGCCCGCGACTGGCGGGTGATTCTGTTCCCCGCCTGGCTGATCGTGCTGCACACGCTGGTGATCACCCTGCCCCTGTGGTGGCTGTTTGCGCAGGTCAACAGCAACGTCGCCGGCTTGTTCGGCGGCTGCATGGTGTTCGGTTACCTGACCTATGAAGTGTTTCATGCCTGCGAGCATCTGCCGCCGCAGAACCCGCTGACCCGCCTGCCGTGGATCCGCCAGATGCGCCGTCTGCACGAATTGCATCACCGTCGCGAGCACATGCAGGAGCGTAATTTCAATATCGTTTTTCCGCTGATGGACTACCTGTTCGGCACCCTCTACCGGGAGCCGGAAATCGCCCCTTTGACCGATTCGAGAACGCCCATGACCCGCATGCGGCACACAGTCGATATCGCCGGCGATCCGATCGCCGTCCTCGCCTACGCCGCCACCGTCAGTCGCTGGCCGGAGTGGCACCCGTCTTCGCTGAAGATCGACGGCCCGAGCGGTGCGTTGCATGCCGGCGCACGATTCGACGAGGACATCCATGCCGGCGGTCGCGAGGGGCATTTGCGCTGGGAGGTCACCGAGTACCTGCCCGGCCGACGCTGGTGCGCCCGGGCCCAGGGTGATCAGGGGCTGTCGTTGCGGCTGACCTATGAATGCTCGGCGCACGACGCTGCCACGCGGTTCGTGCGCACCCTCGATTACCGGTTCGAAGGGATCGGCCTGCGCATCGCCAACCATCTGCTGCTCAAGCGGCGCATCGAGCGCGAGTCGGCAACGTCGATGCTGGCCCTGCGCGACATGGCCACCCGGCATCTCGCACTCGCGGGAGCCCACGTGTGAGATGGCGTTATCTGGTGTTGCTGCTGGTTGTCGGGGTTCTGGGCTTTTTGCTGTTGATGCCGACCAGGGTCGAGCCCGTGGCCTGGACGCCGCAACCGGCGCCCTCGCTGACCGAGGGCCAGTACGCTGACAATCAGCGGCTCAAGAGCGCGGCACAGGTCGGTCCAAGTGACATCGAAGGCCCGGAAGCGCTGCTGCTGGAAAACGACTTTCTGATCACCGGACTGCACGACGGACGCCTGCTGCGCACCAGTCTCGATGGCCAGCAGCGCAAGGTGCTGGCCGATACCGGCGGCCGGCCGCTGGGGCTGGCGCGGCATCCCAACGGTTTGCTGGTGATCGCCGACGGGGTCAAGGGTTTGCTATCCCTTGATGCACAGGGGCAACTGGTGGCGCTGACCACCGAAGCCAATGGCCTGCCGTTCGGGTTTACCGATGACGTGGCCATCGACAAGTCCGGGCATTACGCCTACTTCAGCGATGCCTCCAGTCGCTGGGGTTACGGCCACGATGGCGAAGCGATCATCGAGCATGGCGGCGACGGGCGCCTGCTGCGTTACGACTTCCAGACCGGAAAAACCAGCGTATTGCTGGACAAGCTGGAGTTCGCCAACGGCGTGACCCTCGGCCCGGAAGACGCCTATGTGCTGGTCAACGAAACCGGCGCCTACCGCATCAGCCGCTACTGGCTGACCGGGCCGCAGGCCGGCACCCATGACCTGTTCATCGACAATCTGCCGGGGCTGCCGGACAACCTCGCCTTCAATGGCCGGGACCGTTTCTGGGTGGCGTTGTACACACCACGCAATCCGTTGCTCGACCGTACCGCCGCCCACCCTTTCGTGCGCAAGATGCTGGTGCGGGCGATGACCGTGCTGCCCAAACCGGTGGAAAAGCGCGGGTTCGTGCTGGGGCTGGATCTGGAGGGCAAGGTGATCGCCAATCTGCAGGATGCTAGCGCCGGCAATTACTCGCCGATCACCACGGTGCGCGAGTATGGCGACTGGTTGTATTTCGGCTCGCTGAAGGCGACGCACATGGCGCGGATGCCATTGGACGCCGCCTTGAAGTGAGGCCCTGGACTTTGTATTGGGTCGACTGGCGATAGCGGATAGTCAGTTACTGGATCTATCGAAGGTTTCCGGGTCTTCGTCCTCCGGCACTTCCTCGCTCTTGCGTTCCTCTTCAGGATTACGGACGGTATGCGCCGGACTATTGGGCTCGGGATGGGTGGGAACCGGGTCGAATGCACCCTGTTCTTCACTGGGGAATTTTGGATCTTTCATAAGGCACCTCGTTGAGAGTCGCAATGTGAAGACTCTGAACATTCGAGGTGCCGGTCGGGGCTGTCGTTCCAGTCAATTCACCACCGCAGGCCGGTGGTGCGACTGACGGTCAGGATCGAGCCTGCAACTGCTCGACGATCTTGTCTTTGACCTGCAGGCGTTTTTCTTTCAGTTTCTTCAGGGTGTCGTCGCTCGGCGCATCCGAAGTCGCCGTCTCGGCCTTGACGACTTCGGCGTCCGCCTGGGAATACTTGTTGATCAGTGCATCCAGATGTGGATCCGCGGTGCGTCGTTGCTGGATCTCTTCCTTTGTAAGTTTCAAGTCCTGTAACAAATCATGGGTCACCGGCATGGAACACCTCCGTCAGTTGATCGGCAGCCAACGCGACCGATTGCGCTGGCCAGGTATCAGAATGGCCTCGGTTGGCCACTTCTGTCGACCACCTGTCAGACCAGCGGTGTCCGTTCGTCGCCCTTTCGCAAATGCGATAAAACCTTTGGTCGGCGAACTTCCTCCATTGAATAACGCTCACAAAAACCTGCGTGGAGAAACACCAATGGACGGATTCAAACTGCGTCATCTCTTTCTGGCCGTTGCATTGAGCACCGGCATGGGCTCGGCTTTCGCCGCTACCGACAACGATTTTGTCGACAACGCAGCGGCCGGCGGCATCGCTGAAATCGAAACCAGTCGCCTGGCGCTGGAAAAAAGCCAATCCGCCGACATCAAAGCGTTTGCCAACATGATGATCGCCGACCACGGCAAGGCCAACGATGAACTGGCGGCAATTGCCAAGGCCAACGACATCGAGGTGCCGGACACCACGACCCTGGTCAAACAGGCCAAGGAAAAAATACTCGAAGTCCGTGATGAGTCGTTCGACGCCGCCTATGCCAATAATCAGGTGAAGGCTCACGAAGAAACCATCGAGCTGTTCAAGAAACAAGCCAACACCGTGACCGACGACAAAGTCAAAGGCGCCACCGAACTCAAAGCCTTTGCGCAGAAAATGCTGCCGGCACTGGAGAAACACCTGGCCCACGCCAAAGAGCTGCAGGCCAAACACCCCAGCAAGTAACCGCCAGGTAAACAAAGAGGCCGCCTCCATTGGACGCGGCCTCTTTGCGTTGGGGCTTTGTTGCAGGCAAAAGATCAGCATTCCTGGCCGCGCCGACTAGAGTTACCGGTGCATTACTTGCGGCAGATCAAAAATATCCTCGGGGGAACGAACAACTATTTCGAACGGCCAAGGTCATTCACTTCGCGCCGGTCATTTTCCGAAGAACCGGCCCCCAATTCGCAATGGAGCAACAGGCACATGGCAGCACTGCAGAACAGCACACTCGATGCGATGAAAAACAAACAGGTACAACTGCTGGGCGAATGGACTAAAGGACTGGTCGACAGCGGTGCCACCCGCAATCTCAAAGAACACGACTTGCAGCAGCAGACCGGCGAATTCCTGCAACTGGTGGTCAGTGGCCTGGAAAACGACAGCGGCACCAACATCACCGCGCCGGGCTGGGAAGGCATGCGCCAGTTCCTCGAAAAACTCTCCCATAGCCGCGCCCAGCTCGGTCAGGATTCCCAGCAGACCGCCAGCTTTATTTTCTCGCTCAAGGGCCCGCTGTTCGCCCTGCTGCAAAACCATTATCAGGACCAGCCCGCCCTGCTCGCCGAACAGCTTTGGGAAATTTCCGAATTGTTCGATGCTTTCGGCCTGTACACCATTCGCACGTTCCAGAAGTCCCGTGAAGCGGTGATCAAGCGCCAGCAGGAAGAACTGCTGGAGTTGTCGACCCCGGTGGTCAAATTGTGGGATGGCGTGCTTGCACTGCCGATGATCGGCACCCTCGATTCACAGCGCACCCAAGTGGTAATGGAATCGCTGCTGCAACGCATCGTCGACACCGGTTCGGAAATCGCCATCATCGACATCACCGGTGTGCCGACCGTCGACACGCTGGTCGCCCAACACCTGCTCAAGACTGTGACCGCGATCCGCCTGATGGGCGCCGATTGCATCATCAGCGGCGTGCGACCGCAGATTGCCCAGACCATCGTCCATCTGGGCCTCGACCTGCAAGGCGTGGTCACCAAAGCCAATCTGGCCGACGCACTGAAGCTGGCCCTGACCCGTCTGGGCATCACCCTCACCAAGACGGTCTGAACAATGGAACGTATCCCGATTCTTCAGATGGGTGACTTCCTGCTGGTGACCATCCAGGTCGACATGCACGACCAGCTCGCCCTCACCTTGCAGGACGACCTGTCCGAGCGCATCAGCAAGACCTCCGCGCGCGGGGTGCTGATCGACATCTCGGCGCTGGACATGGTCGATTCGTTCATCGGCCGGATGATCGGCACCATTTCCGGCCTGTCGAAAATCATGGACGCTGAAACCATGCTCGTCGGCATGCAGCCGGCGGTCGCCATTACCCTGGTCGAGCTCGGTCTGTACCTGCCGGGCGTCAGCACCGCGCTGAACGTCGAGCGCGGCATGAAACTGCTGCAGGAACGAGTACGCCAGCAATGACCGTGCGCAGCAGCGGTACCCAACCGATCAACATCGAGCAGGATGTGGTGCTGGCGCGGCAAACGGCGCGCAAGCTGGCCACCGAGTGCGGCATGCGCCTGATCGACCTGACCAAACTGGTGACCGCCGTCAGTGAACTGGCGCGCAACACCATGGTGTATGGCGGTGGCGGAGACATGGACTGGCAGATCCTCGACGACAACCACAAGGTCGGCCTGCGCCTGACCTTTCGCGATGAAGGCCCGGGCATTCCCGACATCAAACTGGCGATGACCGACGGCTGGACCTCCGGCAGCGGTCTGGGCCTGGGCCTGACCGGGGCCAAGCGTCTCGTGGACGAATTTGAACTGGACACCGAGCCCGGCAAAGGCACTCGCATAACGATCACCCGATGGACATGAACATCAGCGGGACATTGACCCAGGTGTTGGTGATCGAGGACAGCAGCCAGATCGGCCATGCCCGGCGTACGGCCCAGCGTCTGGCCGAGCAACACGGTTTTGGCGAAAGCGACGCAGGCCGTGTGGCGCTGGTGGCCACGGAGCTGGCGAGCAATGTGCTCAAGCACGCCGGGCGCGGGGAATTGCACCTGCGCCTGTTGCCCCGTCACGGTGACGACGGTATCGAGATGATTGCGGTCGACCGTGCCCAGGGGTTTGATCTGGATGCGTGCATGACCGATGGCTTTTCCACCGGCGGTACTCAGGGCATCGGTCTGGGCGCCGTGGCACGCCAGGCGGATGTCTTCGACGTATATGCCGACCATCGCGGCGCCGTGCTGCTGGCTCGTTTATACCCGCGCAGCGACCGGCAGTTGGATATGCCGTATGGTGTCAGTCAACACTCGCTGCACAACGATCCCGCCTGCGGCGACGTCTGGCATCTGGCGATTCACGGCAGTGACATCAGTGCCCTGATCGTCGATGGTCTGGGCCATGGCGAAG
This sequence comes from Pseudomonas sp. GW456-12-1-14-TSB6, assembly GCF_059424205.1. Lineage (NCBI taxonomy): Bacteria > Pseudomonadati > Pseudomonadota > Gammaproteobacteria > Pseudomonadales > Pseudomonadaceae > Pseudomonas > Pseudomonas sp. GW456-12-1-14-TSB6. The sequence goes on along the minus strand of NZ_JBWKZE010000021.1, from coordinate 69,527 downwards.
ACGCCGAGCGTGCGGCCCGAGCAGGAGAGAAAGCCTTTGCCCTGAGCCCGTTCGGTGCGCCAACGGTCCTGATGGAAGACATGCACCGGGAAATGATCGGGAGCCGGGGTGGCGCAGTGGCATTCGCGCAGTTTCATGCCGGGCGTGCCAGTCTGTCGTTCACCGGTGTCGGTAACATCGGTGCCAGCCTGATCGCCTCCGACAAGTCGCGCGGACTGGCCTCGCATCCAGGGATAGTCGGCGGCCAATACCGAAAAGCCCAGCCCTTTGACTATGCTCACGTGAACGGACATCTATTGATCATGTACAGCGATGGCTTGCAGTCCCGTTGGAACCTTCAAGACTACCCCGGTCTGGTGCATCGCCATCCCGCCGTGATAGCCACCGTCCTGCACCGCGATTTCTGTCGCGGGCGCGACGATGTAACGGTGCTGGTCGTTGCCCTGGAGGCCGCCCATGGCTGAGTCCCCGACACTGAGCAATGCCGAACAGGCTGCGTTGATCGCCCAGTTGCAGAGCGAAACCGCTGCGTTGCGCGAAGAGCTCGACGAAACCAATCAGGGCGTGCTGGCCCTGTACGCCGAACTCGACACCCAGGCCGAACAACTGCGTCAGGCGTCCGATCTGAAAAGCCGCTTTCTGTCGTACATGAGCCACGAGTTCCGCACACCGCTGGGCTCGATCCTGAGCATCAACAGCCTGCTGGCCGACGAACTCGACGGCCCGCTGAGCCCCGAGCAGCACAAACAGGTGGCCTTCGTCAGCAGCGCCGCCCGGGAACTCAGCGACATGGTCGACGACCTGCTCGACCTGGCGAAGATCGAGGCCGGACGCATCAGTATTTCTCCGGCGTGGTTCGACATGTTCGACCTGTTCGCGGCGTTGCGCGGAATGTTCCGGCCGATTGTCGACGCCACTGCCGTAGACCTGATTTTCGAAGAGCCAGTGGGCCTGCCGCGTCTCTATACCGACGACAAGAAGCTCGCGCAGATTCTGCGCAACTTCATTTCCAACTCGCTGAAATTCACCACCCGTGGTGAAGTAAGGATCTCGGCACGCCTTGAGGGTGAGGACAAGGTACGGTTCGCCGTCAGCGACACCGGTATCGGTATCGCTTCGGAGCTGCATGGCACCTTGTTTGAAGACTTTTCTCAGGTCGACTCACCGCTGCAAAAACGCCTGCGCGGCACCGGGCTCGGCTTGTCCCTGTGCAAACGCTTCGCCGAACTGCTCGGTGGCGAGGTCGGCGTCCAGAGTACCCCGAGCGTGGGTTCGTGCTTTTTCGTGATCATCCCGTTGGCGATCGCCCAGGAGAGCGTCGATGAAACATGACATCCGTCTGTTGATCGTCGATGACAACGTCGCCACCCGCTACGCCTTGCGCCGACGGCTGGAACGCCACGGCTATGAGGTGTTAGAGGCCGGCACCGGTGGCGATGGCTTGGCATTGATCGCCAGTGAAAAGCTCGACGCGTTGATTCTCGACGTCAACCTGCCGGACATGAGCGGCTTCGATATTGTCCGCGAACTGCGCGCCGACGCCCGCACCGCCCTGCTCCCGGTGATCCACGTGTCGGCCGCGTCGATCCAGACTGGCGACATCATCACCGGTCTCGATGCCGGTGCCGATGCGTATCTGATTCACCCAGTCGATCCCGACGTGCTGCTGGCAACATTGCGCACCCTGCTTCGGGTGCGCGACACGGAGAACGCGTTGCGCGAAAGCGAGGCGCGTTTCCGCGAGATCTTCGTCAACATCTCCGCGCCCATCGCGGTGCTGGATGCCGACCTGAAAGTCCACGAGTGCAACCACGCTTTCTCCCAACTGATCCAGGACAACCGCGACCCGCAGACCCTCAGCGAATGCTTTGCCGAGGATCAGAGCGCGATCCTCGACGAACTGCGCCTGCGGCTGGTGGATGGCGAACGCTGGAAAGGCACGCTGAACATGCGCGTGCAGGGCGAGATCCGTGAGACCGAGTGGCAGATTTCCCCCTACCGCACCCCGAAACTGAGCCTGGTGTTCGTCGAAGACGTCACCGAACACCGTCACCGCGAACGTTCGCACCTGGCGCGACTGGACGACACCACCACGCAACTGGCCAAGGAAGTCGCCGACCGGGTGCGTGCCGAATCGCAACTGCTGCAAGTACAGAAAATGGATGCGCTGGGCAAACTCACCGGCGGCATTGCCCACGACTTCAACAACCTCCTGACCGGGATCATCACCAGCCTTGAGCTGATCCAGAAACGGGTCGCCGATGCCCGCCCGGACAAGGTGCAGTTTTACGCCGAAGCAGCTCTGAACTCGGCGATGAGTGCGGCCTCGCTCACCCATCGCCTGCTGGCTTTTGCCCGCCAGCAACCGCTCGACACCCGTCCGGTGGACATCAACAAGCACGTCCGCTCGCTGGAAGAATTGCTGGTGCGCACCATCGGCGAACGCATCGCCCTCAAACTGGAAATGACCACCAAACCTGCCATCGCGCTGGTCGATCCGATCCAGCTCGAAAGCGCAGTGCTCAATCTGGTGATCAACGCCCGAGACGCATTGCCACGGGGCGGCAATATCTGGGTCAGCACTTACGCGGCGTATTCCCACGGCGACCCGAACCTCGCCGATGGTTCCTATGTGGCGCTATCGGTGCGCGATGACGGTACCGGCATCGAGCACAGCGTCATCGATAAGGTGTTCGAGCCGTTTTTCACCACCAAACCGCTGGGCCAGGGCACCGGGTTGGGGCTGTCGACGATCTACGGTTTCGCTCGTCAATCCGGTGGCGATGCGCACATCCGCAGCGTGGCGCGACGCGGCACCGAAGTGACGATCATGCTGCCGGCCACCAGTGATCCGACCGCTGTCGATGTGGCCCCGGTGACCATCGATCCGCAAGGCTCGGGCGAACATGTGTTGATCGTCGAAGACATGCCGGCGGTGCGCCTGTTCGTCACCGAAGTGCTGGAAGACGCCGGCTACCGCTGCACCCAGGCGGCCGATATCGAAACCGCGCTGGAGCGCTTGCGGAACGACTCGTCGATCGACCTGCTGCTGACCGACGTGGGCCTGCCACGCATGACCGGCCGTGAACTGGCGGACGTTGCCCGGGGCTGGCGTGAAGCGCTGCCGATTCTGTTCATGACCGGTTACGCGGAAACCGCGATCAACCGCCAGGTGTTTCTCGGGGCCGGCATGGAGATGCTGGTCAAGCCGTTCCAGATCCGCGAGTTGCTGGACAAGGTACGCCGCACGCTCGACGGCGCCTGATACACCGCCATTGCCAGCAGGCTGGCTCCCACATGGAAAACCAGCAACCTGTGGGAGCCAGCCTGCTGGCGATGACGATATTCGACACGCTATGGCTAGCGGCTGAGGGCACGAGAAAGAAACGGCGCAGTCCGGCTCTTCTTGCTCGCCGCCACTTTCTGCGGCGTCCCGGCCACGACGATCTGGCCGCCCTGATCCCCGGCGCCCGGACCAATGTCGATCACCCAGTCGCTCTGCGCCACCACGCGCATTTCATGCTCGACCACGATCACCGTGTGCCCCGCCGTCACCAGCGTATCCAGTTGTTCGAGCAAACGATCAACGTCGCGCGGGTGCAACCCGGTGGTCGGTTCATCCAGCACATACAGCGTCGCGCCGCGCTGGTTGCGTTGCAGCTCGGTGGCCAGTTTGATCCGCTGGGCTTCGCCGCCGGACAGCTCGGTCGCCGGTTGCCCGAGGCGCAGATAACCGAGACCGATGTCGCGCAGTACCTCCAGCGAACGGCGGATCGCCGGTTGCTCGGCAAACACCGTCACCGCTTCGTCTACCGTCAGTTTCAGCACCTGCGCGATGCTCAAGCCCTGCCAGAGGATGGCCAGGGTTTCGGGGTTGTAACGCGCGCCGTGACAGGTCGGGCACGGCGCATAAACGCTGGGCATGAACAGTAATTCGACACTGACAAACCCCTCGCCTTCGCAGGTCGGGCAGCGACCCTTGGCGACGTTGAAGGAAAACTGCCCGGCGTCGTATCCCGCCGCTTTCGCCTCATCGGTCGCGGCAAACAGCTTGCGCACGTTGTCGAACAGCCCGGTGTAGGTCGCCAGATTCGAACGCGGCGTGCGGCCGATGGGTTTCTGATCGACCTGCACCAGACGCTTGATCGACTCCAGCCCGGCGCTGACCTGGCCGGTGCTGGCAGACGGGGTATCGTCTTCCAGATTGAGCTCTTCCGGCTCGGCGTCACTGACGCTGCGCCCGAGCTGCGCGCCGACCAGTTCCAGCAGCGCCTGGCTGACCAGACTGGATTTGCCCGAACCGGAAACACCGGTGACCGAAGTGAAACAACCCAGGGGAAATTCGGCGCTGAGGTTATTCAGGTTGTTGCGTGTGACGCCGTCGAGTTTCAGCCAGCCCGACGGTTTGCGCGCGGCGCGGTTCGGCCGTTGCTGTTCGGCGAACAGATAGGCGCGGGTCTGCGATTCCTCGATCGCGGCCAGCCCCGGCGGCGGGCCGCTGTAGAGAATCTGCCCGCCCTTTTCACCGGCCGCCGGGCCGACGTCGATCAGCCAGTCGGCGCGGCGCATCGTGTCCAGATCGTGCTCGACCACAAACACGCTGTTGCCGTCGGCCTTCAGACGCTGCAAGGCCTCGAACAGCGCCTCGCCGTCAGCCGGGTGCAGGCCGGCGGAGGGTTCGTCGAGCACGTAGATCACGCCGAACAATTGCGACCCCAATTGAGTGGCCAGTCGCAGGCGTTGCAACTCACCGGACGACAGGGTCGGTGTGCTGCGCTCCAGGGCCAGATAACCAAGGCCGAGATCGGTCAGGGTGCTGACCCGGTCCAGCAAGTCCTCGGCAATGCGCTGCGCGGCCAGGCGTTTTTCCAGCGAGAGGTTCGGCGTATGGCGCACGTCCGGCGCGTTGGCGTGGCCGCTGGCGCCATGGGCCACGCGCTGCTGGCGGGCTTCGCGGGTCTGGCTGTGGGTCAGGGTTTCACCGCTTTCATCGGCGTGTTCCAGCCAGCTCGCGTCCGCCACCGGCTTCAAGACTTCGGCGACTTGCAGCAGCGGCATCCGCGACAACTCGCCGATGTCATGCCCGGCAAACGTCACCGACAGCGCCTCGCGCTTGAGGCGCTTGCCATCGCACAGCGGGCAAAGGCTGCCGATCATGAACTGCGACACGCGCTTCTTCATCAGCGCGCTTTGCGAATGGGTGAACGTGTGCAGGATATAGCGCCGGGCGCCAGTGAAGGTGCCTTGATAGCTCGGTTCCATGTTGCGCTTGAGGGCGACGCGGGTCTCTTCCGGCGTCAGCCCGGCGTACACCGGAACGGTCGGTGTTTCCTCGGTGAAGAGGATCCAGTCACGCTGTTTTTTCGGCAGCTTGCGCCACGGTATATCGACATCGATGCCCATGGTCACCAGGATGTCGCGCAGGTTCTGCCCCTGCCAGGCCAGCGGCCAGGACGCCACGGCACGCTGGCGGATGGTCAGATTCGGATCCGGCACCATCAACGCCTCGGTGACCTCGTAAACCCGGCCCAGTCCATGGCATTGCGGGCACGCGCCTTGCGGCGTATTCGGTGAGAAGTCCTCGGCGTAGAGCATCGGCTGCCCCGGCGGATAGCTGCCGGCGCGCGAGTACAGCATTCGGATCAGGCTCGAGAGCGTGGTGACGCTGCCCACCGACGAGCGCGTGCTCGGCGTGCCGCGCTGTTGCTGCAGGGCCACGGCCGGGGGCAGACCTTCGATGGAATCGACGTCCGGTACGCCGACCTGATCGATCAGCCGCCGCGCATAGGGCGCCACCGATTCGAAATAGCGCCGCTGGGCTTCGGCATACAGCGTCGAAAACGCCAGCGACGACTTGCCCGAACCCGACACCCCGGTGAACACCACCAGTGCATCGCGAGGAATGTCGACGTCCACGTTCTTCAGATTGTGTTCACGGGCGCCGCGCACGCGAACCATGCCGGCGGCAGAACTGGAATTGCGTCTGGAAGTCATCGGCCAGCCTTGGTCAGGGGATTTGGAGCTCAGGTGCTGAGCACGGAACGGATCATCTGCAGCAATGCTTCGGGGCCATAGGGCTTGCCGAGCAAATGGGTGTCGGGGCTGAGCTGGTGGTTGCGCGAGATGATGTCGCGGGTGTGGCCCGAGGTGAACAGCACGGCCACCGGCGGCATTTGCACCTTGGCCCACGCCGCCAGATCGGAGCTTTTGATAAGACCGGGCATGACCACGTCGGTGAAGATCAGGTCGACCCGAGCGCCTTCCATCAACATCTGCATGGCCGCGTCGCCGTTGCCGGCGATCAGCACGCGGTAGCCTTCTTCGCGCAACAGTTCGACCGCCGAGGTGCGCACCGCTTCGTTGTCCTCGACCACCAGGATCGTCTCGTGACCACCCGCCTGCTGATGATTGACGCTCGGCGAGTCATCGAGCACGGGGCGCAGGCTGCGTGGAAAGTACAACTGCACCCGCGTGCCTTCGCCAATCCGACTGTCGATCTCCACATGCCCGCCGCTCTGCTTGACGAAGCCGAACACCATGCTCAAGCCCAGGCCAGTGCCCTGGCCGTCGGCCTTGGTGGTGAAGAACGGTTCGAACACCTGCTCGAGCATGTGCGGGGCAATGCCCACGCCGCTGTCACTGACCGAGACCCGGACGAAATCCCCCGGCACGATGCCCTTGCCCGAACAGAACGCCCGATCCAGTGAGAGGTTGGAGGCGCCAAGCACAATCGTGCCCTCGCCCTTCATGGCGTCCCGGGCATTGATTGCCAGATTGAGAATGGCGTTTTCCAGTTGATTGCGGTCAACGTTGATGTGCCACGGCTCAACAGGCAGTTGCACGTCGATCTGAATGGTTTCGCCCAGCGCCCGTTGCAGCAACTCGCCCACGCCTTCGAAAATCTGGCGTGGGTTGCAAACCGCCGGCGACAGCGGCTGACGCCGGGCAAACGCGAGCAGTTGCGAGGACAGCTTGGCGCCGCGCTCCACCGCCGCCAGCGAGGCGCTGACCCGACGCTGGACATTGGCATTGTCCGGTTCATGGCGAGCCAGCAGATGCAGGTTGCCGGCGATCACTTGCAGCAGGTTGTTGAAGTCATGGGCCACGCCGCCCGTAAGGCCGCCGATGGCTTCGAGCTTCTGCGACTGACGCAATTGCTCTTCGGCGGCGAGGCGCGCCTCGACTTCATCCGCTACCCGCTGTTCGAGGTTGCGGGTGAACTTGAGCAGCGATTCCTCGGCGGTCTTGCGCTCGTGAATATCGATCAGCACACCGGGGAAACGGAACGGCCGGCCCTGCTCGTCGAATTCGCAAGCGCCGCTGGCGAGCACCCACAGACAACTGCCATCGGCACGCACCACCCGGTATTCGGCGTTGTACGGCTCGCCGGTACGCACCGCATTCTCGACGCATTCCTGCACCCAACTGCGGTCGTCGGGATGAATGTGCGTCTCGGCGATATGCTGCGGCAGGTTGCTCAGGTCTTGATCAGGTGGGTAGGAAAATGTCCGGGCGAATCGCTCATCGGCCGACAGCACGTTGTTTCTCACGTCCCAGACAAACGAGCCGAGCAATGCCCCGGCATTGAGTGCCAGTCGCACCCGCTCGTTATCGGCGCGATAAGCGTCTTCGGCGGCCTGACGCAAGCGTTCGGACAGCACCAGTTCAGTGGTTTCCACCACCATCGCCATCACACCCGAAGGCACGCCGGCATCGTTGGCCACCGGGCTGTAATACAAATCGAGCCAGACATCCTCGGGCACACCGTCGCGCAGCAACACCAAGACCTTGTTGCGGTATTCCAGGGTGCCGCCGGCCAGACAGGTGTCGACCACATGCCGGTTGAAATCGGCCACCTCCGGCCAGCCCAGTTCCACCGGCGATCCGAGCAGGTACGGATGCCGGCCGCCGGCGAATCGCGAATAGGCGTCGTTGTAGATCATGTAACCGGCATGGCCCCAGAGCATGACCATCGGCAGCGGCGAGGCCAGCATCAGCTGGACCGTGCTGCACAGGCTGGCCGGCCAGGTTTCGAGGGGGCCCAGATCAGTCCTGCTCCAGTCAAACGCACGAATGCGCCCGGCCATCTCGCCTTGCCAGCCGTCACACCCATGGCTATCGGATAAAAACTGCATCAGCTGCTTCAACGCCTTGTAGTGGGTCCGGTTCTATCGCCGCGCGTTCAAACGCCACGCCCGTCTGTTTCGAGCGTGTCGGGCAGCGATGGTTTCATTAGAGGTATAGCCGATTTCACCTGCACTCGACGCTCACACTCCGATCAGGTGTTTGAGCGGATGGTAGCCGGTCTTCATTTTCGCAGCGACGTCGAGGATCGCCTTCTGGATGCCGTCCAGGTGCATGCAGGTCAGCTCGATCGCCGCGCTCTGATTGCCGGCCTCGATGTACTCGATCAGGCGCAGGTGCTCGTCGTCGCGGCAGGCTTCGTGGCTGTCGTCATCCAGCGCGGCGGCGTACAGCGAGGCGCGGGAAATCAGCTTCTGGAACCAGTCGAGCAGTACCGGGTTGTTCAGGCTGCGGGCGAGTTTGATGTGGAACTCGCCGAGCAGGTGAATCAGTCGCTCGTGGTCGCCGGCATCGTGGGCTTCGTCTTCCAGCAGCAAATGATCACGCAGGTCCTGCATCGCCGCAGAGTCCTTGCGCCGACACAGTTCGGTGACGATGCCGATCTCGATCAGACGCCGGGTTTCGAACAAGGAACGGATTTCCTCATCGCTGGGCAGCGACACCGACGCACCTTTATTGGGCTCGGTGGTGACCAGTCCGTCGGCCTCCAATTGCTTGAGCGCCGCGCGAACCGACGTGCGGCTGACATTGAACAATTCCGCCAGCGATGCCTCGCCCAGCTTCATCCCCGGACGCAGCGAACGCTTGCTGATCGCCTCGTAAACCCCTTGGTAGACGCGGTCGACCGTGGTTTCCGTTTTTTTCTCGGTCATTTGAAAGCTCCTTCAACGCTGGCGACGCTGCCCGACGAACGACTCAGTCAGGGAAATGGGGGTTGCGCCAGCAGATTAATCCGGGTATTTCTAAATTGCATTCAGATATTGCATACAATAATTAGAGGATTGCACCATTATGGGTCAACCAATAGCCATTGAAGTGCGTAACGTATCCAAGCGGTATTCTGATGACCCTGGCCTGGCGCCAGCCCTCGACAACGTGTCGGTGAACATCGCCGACAACGAGTTTTTCACCCTCCTCGGCCCCTCGGGCTGCGGCAAGACCACCCTGCTGCGCACCATCGCCGGTTTCGAACACGTCAGCGACGGCGAAATCCGTCTGGCGGGCGAAACGGTCAATCACCTGCCGCCGTTCAAGCGTCGGGTCAACACGGTGTTCCAGAGTTACGCGCTGTTTCCGCACATGAGTGTCGCGCAGAATATCGCCTTCGGCCTCGAGATGCAGGGTCTTGATCGCAAGACGATTCCCGGACGGGTCGACGAAATGCTCGCGCTGGTGCAGATGGAACACCTGGCCGGGCGCAAACCGGCGGAATTATCCGGCGGCCAGCAGCAACGCGTGGCGCTGGCCCGAGCCCTGGCGCCGAAGCCGAAAGTGCTGTTGCTCGACGAGCCGCTGTCGGCGCTGGACCTGAAGCTGCGCAAGGAAATGCAGGTCGAACTCAAGCGCGTGCAGCAGGAAGCCGGAATCACCTTCATCTTCGTCACCCACGATCAGGAAGAAGCGCTGACCCTGTCCGACCGGATCGCGGTGATGTCCGCCGGCAAGATCCTGCAGATCGGCACCCCGACCGACATCTATGAACGCCCGCAGCACCGTTTCGTCGCCCAGTTCATCGGCGACATCAATTTCCTCCCCGGCGAACTCAAGCGCGGCGACCACAACGAAAACCTCTTCGTGCCCAACGGCATGCCGGTGGAAATCCCCTGCCCGCCGCAAGGCGTGAATGGCAGCAGCGTGCAACTGGCGTTTCGTCCCGAGCGCTCGCAACTGGTCGCGGCGGATCAACCGCATCATCTGCGCGGCGTAATCGAGGCCGTGCTGTATGTCGGCACCGCGACCCTGTACCAGTGCCGCTTGAACAACGACATCAAAGTCATGCTGCGGGAAAACAACGAAGGCCTGAACCGTGGTCGTGCAGTCGGCGAGCCCGTGGCGGTGCACCTGCCGCCCCAGGCCTGCCTGTTGATGGAGGCCTGAGATGAGCGTCAGCAGCACTTCCCCCGCCCTCAACCGCGCGCTGTTGCTCAGCCCGGTGGTGTTGACCCTGCTCGCCCTGATCGCCATTCCGCTGGGCATCATGGGCTACATCAGCCTGCTGCCGCGCAACACCTACGGCGGCGTCGACTGGCAGGCCCAATGGCAATTGCAGAGTTACGTGCAGCTGTTTTTCCAGGAAGGTTTTGACGGCGAACTGGAGCTGAACTGGGTCTACGCCCAGGCGCTGTTGCGCTCGGTGTTCCAGGCCGGTGGCACCACGGTGCTGTGCTTTCTGTTCGGATTTCCGGTGGCGCTGTGGATGTCGAGCCTGACCCCGCGCCGACGCAATCTGATGGTGTTGCTCATCACCATTCCGTTCTGGACCAACCTGCTGATCCGCAACTACGCGTGGCTGATCATCCTGCGCGAACAGGGCTGGGTCGCCCAAAGCATTAACGCGCTGTTCCCGAGTGCCGGCGGCATCACCCTGCTCTACAACGACTTCGCGGTCAGCGTGGGTCTGGTCTACAGCTTCCTGCCGTTCATGATTTTGCCGATCTACTCGACCCTGGAAAAACTCGACTGGCGTCTGGTGGAAGCCGCCTATGACCTGGGCGCCAACCGCTGGCATGCGCTGCGGCGGATCATCCTGCCGCTGTCGATGCCCGGCGTGATTGCTGGCGCGTTGCTGGTGTTCGTGCCGAGCCTCGGCGCCTTCATCACCCCGGCGATCCTCGGCGGCGGCAAGACCCTGATGATCGGCAACCTGATCCAGCAGCAATTCGGTACCGCGCGCAACTGGCCGCTCGGCAGTTCGTTGTCGTTCCTGCTGCTGGGGATTCTGCTGTTGTCGCTGGTGCTATACGCCCTGTACAGCCGCAGCGCGGCGAAAACCCTGAACCGGGGAGCGAAAGCATGATCTCTCTGCACCTGAAAAAACTTCCGGCGACCCGGGAAATCAGCCTGCTGATCCTCGCCTATTTGTACGTGCCGATCCTGGTGTTGATCGCCTACAGCTTCAACGCCAACCGCTCGGCGACGGTGTGGACCGAGTTCTCGTTCGCCTGGTACGGGCGGATCCTGGCCAACCCGTCGATCCAGACCGCAGCGCTGAATTCGATCATCGTCGCGACCATCGCCACAGTCTGCGCCACAACCATTGCACTGCTCGCAGCACTGGCGACTTACCGGCCGTTCTACGGACAGAAAATGGTCGAAGGCGGGATCAACCTGCCGCTGATCCTGCCGGAGATCGTCACCGCCGTGGCCACCCTGCTGCTGTTCATGGCGCTGGGGATCAAGCTCGGGCTGATGACGGTGATCGTCGCGCACATCGGCTTCTGCATTCCGTTCGCCTACCTGCCGATCCGCGCGCGGCTCAACGACCTGGACAAGAGCCTGCTGGAGGCCGCCAACGATCTGTATGCCAACCCGTGGCAGGTGTTCCGCCGCGTGACCTTGCCGCTGCTGTGGCCGGCGGTGTTGTCCGGTTCGGTGCTGGCGTTCGTGGTCAGCCTCGACGATTTCATCATGACCTTCTTCGTCGCCGGGCCCGGCTCGACCACGTTGCCGGTGTACATCTTCTCGGCGATCAAGGCCGGCGTGACGCCGGAAATCAACGCGATTTCGACCCTGATGCTGGTGATTTCCATCGTGCTGGTGGTGCTGGCCTTCTGGCTTGGCCAACGCGGCAAACAACAATAAACCTGGAGCGCGCTCATGAAAGTGAAAAACATGCGTCTGGCAGTATCCGGTCTGGCCCTGAGTTGTTTCACCGCGTTCGGCGCCCACGCCGCCGAGCCCAAGCAATTGTTCTTCTACAACTGGACCGATTACTACCCGGTGGATCTGCTGGCCAAGTTCGAAAAAGAGACCGGGATCAAGGTCACCATGGACGGCTACGACAGCAACGAAACCCTGCTCGCCAAGTTGCAGGCCGGCGGCGCCGCGTATGACGTGATCGTGCCGTCGCAGTCGATCATGCAGACGCTGATCAAGCAGAACCTGCTGCTGGAAATCGACGCCCCGACCCTGAGCAACTTCCAGTACGTCAAAGGCCCGTTCCGCGATCCGAGCTTCGACCCGGGCCGCAAGTTTTCGGCGCCGTATCTGTGGGGCACCACCGGGTTTTCCTATGACAGCGCGCGGGTGCCGGGCGGCAAGCTCGATGATTCGTGGAAAGAATTCTTCGAGCCGCGCAAGGAACTGCAAGGCCAGCTTGCCGCCCTCGACACCTCCAGCAGCGTGATCAACGCCGCCAGCCATTACCTGAACGTCGACGAATGCACGGAAAACCCGCAGGACGCCAAGCGCATCCTCGAACTGCTGCAAAAGCAGAAACCGTTTTTGAAGATGTACAGCTCCGACAACACCGTCGACCGCATGGCCTCGGGCGAAGTGATCATGATGCAGAACTGGAACGGCTCGACGGCCCGCGCCACATTGCAGAAGAGCACGATCAAATACGTGTACCCGAAAGAAGGCCTGGCAATGTTCCAGGACAACTTCGCCGTACCGAAAAGCGCCCCGCATCCGGGCAACGCGAAGATCTTCATCGACTGGATGATGAAGCCGGAAAACGCGGCGGCCGTGTCCAACGCGATTGCCTATGCCAACGGGATTCAGAGCGATCAGTTGCTGGATGCGAAATGGAAGGTCATGGACGCGATCAACATGCCCGAGGAGTACGCCTCGCGCCTGCGCCCGGAGAAGGAATGCAGCAACAAGGCGCGGGAGCTGCAGGATCGGATCTGGTCGAAGCTCAAAGGCTGATCGCCTGACTTGAGACCGCGTCGCGGCCATCGCTGGCAAGCCAGCGATGAGGCCCGCCCAGACAACATAGAAACAGAGGTATGAAATGTCCCACCCCCGCTGGCTCAGAAACATCCGCCCCTACGGCGCCCCTGCCGAAGACCTGCTGATCGAAAACGGCAAGTTCAGCCAACGCCGCCCGGCCTCCAGCACCCCGCTGGCCGCCACCGACATCGACGGCCAGAACCAGCTCCTGACCGCGCCGCTGGTGGAAAGCCACGTGCACCTCGACAAGACCTTGTACGGCCAGCCCTGGCGCCCGAACAGCGCCGGCCCGACGCTCAAGGACTACATCAGCAACGAGCGCCGCGTGCTGCGCGAAGTCAAAGCGCCAATTGCCGAACGCGCCGGCGCCCTGCTGGAGAACTGCATCGCCCGGGGTTCGCTGACGATGCGTTGCCACGTCGACATCGACCCGGAATTCGGCCTGCGCCACGTCGAGGCCATGCAACAACTGCGCGAAACCTACAACGACCTGATCGACCTGCAACTGGTGGTCTTCCCGCAAACCGGCCTGATCAGCCGTCCCGGCACCGCCGAACTGATGCGCGAAGCCATCGCGCTGGGCGTGGAGAACGTCGGCGGGCTCGACCCGTGCGGCATCGATAACGACCCGATCGCGCAACTGGATTTCGTATTCAAGCTGGCCAGTGAATTCCAGCGCGGCGTCGACATCCATCTGCACGACAAAGGTGAACTGGGCCTGTGGCAGATCGCCCGGATCGCCGATTACACCGAGCGTTTCAACCTACACAACCGGGTGATGATCAGCCACGCCTATTGCCTGGGCATGCTGCCGTGGAGTCAGGTCAAACCGGTCGCCGAACGCCTTGCTGCACTGGGCATTTCGCTGATGAGTTCGGCGCCGGCCGATTGCGCCGTTCCACCCTTCCTGGCGCTGCGCGAGACCGGCGTCAACGTGTGTCTGGGCTCCGACGGCATTCGTGATGCGTGGTCACCGATGGGCAACGGCGACATGCTGGAACGGGCAATGCTGCTGGCGTTTCGTTTTGATCTGGGCAAGGACGATGAACTGGCGGCGGCGTTCGACGCGGCGACGGTCAACGGTGCCCGCGCATTGGGGATCGAGGATTACGGCTTCGCCATCGGCCGGCCGGCAGACTTTCTGCTGATGCCGGTGGAAACCCTTGGTGAAGCGGTAGTCGCGCGGCCGGTGCGTCAGGTCTATCGCGGCGGCGAACTGATCGCCAGCGGCGGTCGTTTGCTGGGCAGCCGGCTGTGAAACGGATCGGCCTGAAGGCCGGTTGCGTGGTCGGTTTCGACGGCACGCAACATGTGCTGTGGCGCGACGGCGAAGTGGTATTCAGCGGATCGCGCATCGAGTTTGTCGGGCGCGGTTATCAAGGGCCGGTGGATCAGTGGATCGACTACGGCAACGCACTGATCGGTCCCGGTTTCATAGACCTGGACGCCCTCGGCGATCTCGACTCCACGGTGCTGACCCTGGACAACGGCGACGAGCGTGCCATGGGCCGCATGTGGTCGGCGGAGTATCTGGAGGCCGGCCCGCGTGAGTCGTTCAGCCCGGACGAAGAGGTCTTCAAATACCGCTACGCCTTCACCCAGTTGATCCGCAACGGCATCACCACGGCCATGCCGATCACCTCGATGTACTACCGCGAATGGGCGGAGACCTACGACGAGTTTGCCGCTGTCGCCGATGTGGCGGGCGAGTTGGGCCTGCGTACCTATCTCGGCCCCTGCTACATGAGCGGCATGAGTTACTGGCGCGCCGACGGCACCCTCGCTCACCACTGGGATGAGGCTCGAGGCCTGGCCGGGCTGGACGCGGCCGAACGGTTTTTCAAGGATTTCGATGGCGCCCACGCCGGGTTGATTCGCGGCGCGCTGCTGCCGGATCGCATCCAGACCTGCACGCCGAAACTGCTGCAACGCACATCCGCCTTGAGCCGCGAGCTGAACGCACCGATGCGCCTGCATTGCTGTCAGGCGCCGGGTGAAGTGGCGATGGTCGAACAGCTACGCGGCACCACGCCGCTGGGCTGGTTGCAGCAACTCGACCTGCTCACCCCGCGCAGCCTGCTGCCCCACGGCCTCTACACCTCGGGCGATGACGATCTGCAGCGGGTCATCGACGGCGGCGCGAGTCTGGTGCACTGCCCGCTGGTGTTCGCCCGTGACGGCGAGGCGCTGAATTCGTTCGGCCGCTATCGTGCCAAAGGCATCAACTTCGCCCTTGGCACCGACACCTGGCCGGCAGACCTGCTGGAGAACATGCGCCACGGTTTGAACATTGCCCGCTTGATGGAAGGCGGGCCCGCGCTGACCAGCAGCCTGGATCTGTACAACGCCGCCACCCTCGGCGGCGCCAAGGCGCTGGGCCGTGACGACCTCGGTCGCCTGGCCGCCGGCGCCAAAGCGGATATCACCGTGTTCAACCTGCGCGGTCTGCACCTGGGCCCGCTGTTCGATCCACTGAAAAACCTGCTGCTGGCCGGGCGCGGCGACGACTGCATCGCCAGTTACATCGATGGTCGCTGCGTGATGCACGACGGTCAGGTCATCGGCGTCGACTACCCCTCTCTGCAACGCCAGGCCCAGCGCCAATACGAAAAACTGATGCGCAGCCACAGCGACCGGGCCTTTGACCGACCGGACTGGAAAACCCTGTTTCAGCCGGCCATTCCGTTCGCCGACGACTACAGCGCCGAAGCGCCCTTGAGCGCCATCGATCCACTTCTTTAGAGAACACTGCCATGCACAGCTTCGATTTCAGCCAACTGAGCCCACGGGAAAAATACAAGATTCTGATCGGCAGCGTAGTGCCGCGCCCGATTGCTCTGGTCACCACCATTGATGCCGAAGGCCGGGTCAATGCCGCGCCGTTCAGCTTTTTCAATGCGCTGTCGGCGGATCCGCCGATTCTGGCGCTCGGCGTGGAGAACTACGGCGATCAAAGCCCGAAGGACACCACGCGCAATATCCAGATGAATCAGGAATTCACGGTCAACATCGTCAGCGATGCACTGGTGGAAGCCATGAACGTCTGCGCCGTGCCGTTCGCGCCGGGTTTCGATGAATTGACCGCTGCGGGCCTGACAGCGATTCCCGGCACCTCGGTCAAATGCCCGCGAATCGGCGAAGCACCGGTGGCGCTGGAATGCCGACGGATGATGGCGCTGAACATCGGTCAGTCCCGGGAGATCATTTTTGGCGAGGTGTTGATGGCGCATGTGCGCGACGAGTTGATCGACCCGAAAACCCTGTACATCGATCAATTGGGGCTGGATGCGATCGGGCGCATGGGCGGGCATGGTTATGCGCGGACCCGGGATTACTTCGACCTGCCGACCCGCTCGTTGCAAGCGTGGACGGAAGCGCCGGGGGGTGGCGAGCGGTTCTGGCCACAGCGCTGAAAGCTATTGCTCGTTCCCACGCTCCGCGTGCTGCTCGTACTGATCGTTCCCACGCTCCGCGTGGGAATGCATACCGTGACGCTCTGCGTCACAGTGGACGCGGAGCGTCCATGGCGGCATTCCCACGCGGACGGTTCGACGCCTCGACGTGGGAACGATCAACGATGCAGGGCGTGGGAACGAGCAGCAGGTTCAGTGGGTGTCAGTGGAAGTCGCGGCTCTGTACGCGGATGCCGTTGAGCAGCGGAGTCAGATCGCTCAGGCGTCCGGCAATCAGGTGACGCACCTCGCCTTCCCGCTCCCAGCGGCCATCGACCTTGAGCAATTGCGAGCCCACCAGCACCTGACGCTGACGCTCGGCCAGATCGCGCCAGACCACCACGTTGACGTTGCCGAACTCGTCTTCGAGGGTCACGAAGGTCACGCCGCTGGCGGTGCCCGGCCGCTGGCGACCGGTCACCAGCCCCGCCACGCTGACCGGCCGGCCATGCTCGACCTCCAACAACTCCCGGGAACTGCGACAGCGCCGCGCCCGCAACTCGTCGCGCAATAGCGTCAGCGGGTGCGGCCCCAGCGTGGTGCCCAGCGTTGCGTAGTCGGTGAACAGGTCTTCGCTGACACTCGGCGTCGGCAGCAGCACATCCGGCTCTTCCTGACTCGGCAACCCGGCAAACAACCCGAGCTGTTTCTGCACCCCGGCCACTTCCCAGCGTGCCCGATGACGATGACCGGCCAGACCGCGCAATGCCCCGGCATCGGCCAGCAGCGCCTGAGCGCGACTGTCGAGCCCGGCCCGTTCGCCCAGATCGGCGACATCGGCAAACGCCCCCCTCGCCCGCGCGCTTTCAATGCTGCGCGCATCCTCCTCGCGAAAGCCCTTGATCATCCGCAGGCCCATGCGGATGGCCGGTTGCTCGCCGGTGATCGGCTCCAGGCTGCAATCCCAGTCACTGGCGCGCACGTCCACCGGGCGGATCTGCAAATGATGCCGGCGCGCGTCCTGAAGAATCTGATCCGGGCTGTAGAACCCCATCGGCCAACTGTTGATCAGCGCACAGGCGAACGCCGCCGGTTCGTGGCACTTGAGCCAGCAACTGGCATAGGTCAGCAAGGCAAAACTGGCAGCGTGGGATTCAGGGAAACCGTAACTGCCGAAGCCCTTGATCTGCTCGAAGATCTGCGCGGCGAATTCCGGGCTGTAGCCGTTTTTCTTCATGCCGGCGGCCAGCCGCTCCTTGTGCGGTTCCAGTCCGCCGTGGCGTTTCCACGCGGCCATGGAACGGCGTAACTGGTCGGCCTCGCCGGGGCTGTAGTCGGCGGCAACAATGGCGATCTGCATCACCTGTTCCTGAAACAGCGGCACGCCGAGGGTGCGTTTGAGCACCACTTCCAGCTCCGGTGACGGATAGGTTTCCTCTTCCTCCTTGTTCCGCCGGCGCAGGTACGGATGGACCATCCCGCCCTGGATCGGCCCCGGCCGGACGATGGCCACCTCGATCACCAGGTCGTAGAAGGTTTGCGGGCGCAGGCGCGGCAGCATCGACATCTGCGCCCGGGACTCGATCTGGAACACGCCGATGGTGTCGGCGCGGCTGATCATGTCGTACGTGGCGCGATCCTCGGCCGGAATCGTCGCCAGACTCAGCTTCTGGTTACGATGACGGCGCAGCAGGTCGAAACAGCGGCGGATCGCGCTGAGCATGCCAAGGGCGAGGATATCCACCTTGAGCAGCCCGACGGCGTCGAGGTCGTCCTTGTCCCACTGGATGATGGTCCGGTCGGCCATGGCGGCGTTTTCCACCGGCACCAGCGTGTCCAGCGGTTGCTCGGAAATCACGAAACCACCGGGGTGCTGCGACAGGTGCCGGGGGAAGCCGATCAGTTGCCCGGTCAGGCTCAGCACCCGGTGCAACAGCGGACTTTCGGGGTCGAAACCGCCTTCGCGCAGACGCTCCACGGGCGGCGTCTCATCGCTCCAGTGGCCGCAGCAGTCGGCCAGCGCATTGATCTGGTCCGGCGGCAGCCCCAGCGCCTTGGCCACATCGCGGATCGCACCGGAAGCGTGGTAGGTGCTGACCACCGCGGTCAGCGCCGCACGACGGCGACCATAACGACGAAACACGTATTGCAGGACTTCTTCCCGGCGCTCGTGCTCGAAATCCACGTCGATGTCCGGCGGCTCGTTGCGCTCCCTCGACATGAAACGTTCGAACAGCAGCGTGGTGCGATCCGGGTCGATCTCGGTGATGCCCAAGGCAAAACACACCGCCGAGTTGGCCGCCGAACCTCGGCCCTGGCAGAGGATTTTCTGCTCACGGGCGAAGCGCACCACGTCGTGCACGGTGAGGAAGTAGCTTTCGTAGCCGAGTTCGGCGATCAGCTTCAGCTCATCGTCGATCTGCTTGAGCACCTTGGGTTGTGCGCCTTGCGGCCAGCGCCAGGCGATGCCTTGTTCGGTCAGGTGGCGCAGCCAGGAACTGGCGCTGTGTTCCTCGGGCACCAGCTCTTTGGGGTATTGATAACGCAACTCGCCCAGATCGAAGGTGCAGCGGCGGGCCAGTTTCACGGATTCGTCCAGCAAGGCCTGCGGATACAACTCGCGCAACACATCAAGGCTGCGCAGATGCCGCTCGCCGTTGGGGTGCAGGCGCAAGCCGGCTTCGGCCACCGGAACGTGATGGCGGATCGCAGTCATGGTGTCCTGCAAGGCCCGCCGGCCACGGGCGTGCATGTGCACATCACCGCTGGCCACAGCTGGAATCTGCAGTTCATCCGCCAGACTCAGCAGTGCGGCCAGCCGTTGCTGATCGTTCTGCCCACGATGCAACTGCACCGCCAGCCACAGCCGTTCACCGAAGGTCTGTTTCAGCCAGCGGCCCTCTTCTACCTCTTCGACCGTATCCGGCACCCACAGCACCAGCAATCCCGGCAACGGTTCGCTGAAATCCTCGCGCAGTATTTGATACTGGCCTTTCTGGGTGCGCCGTCGAGCCTGGGTGATCAAACCGCACAACGCCTGATAACCCTCGATGTTCTCCACCAGCAACACCAGTTTCGGGCCGTTCTCGATGCGCATCTCGCTGCCGATAATCAGCGGCAGCTCCACGGATTTGGCTGCCTGCCAGGCACGAACGATCCCGGCCAGTGTGCATTCATCGGTGATCGCCAGCGCCTGATAGCCGTGTTTCTTCGCGCGCTGGAACAGCTCCAATGCACTGGACGCACCACGCTGGAAGCTGAAGTTGGACAGACAGTGCAGCTCGGCATAACCCTGGCTCATGCGAACCAGCCCTGCAGCCACAACGGGCCACCCTCACCCACCGCCCGGTACGCCCAGCCTTGCTGGCCGGCGCGGTTCTGGATCAAGTAATAGTCGCGGCGCACATCGTCACCGTCCCACCAGCCGGACTCGATGCGTTCCGGGCCCATGAGAATCCGCGCCGAACCTTCGGGCACGGATTGCGGTTCGCCCAACAACCAGCCCGGACGCTGCACGCCCGGCAATGCAGGGCAACGCTGTTTGTCATCGGCGTTCTGCCACGCGCACTCCGGGCGATGATCGGCCTGAAAGCGCAGGCCCTGCACCGCCTCATCCCCCAGTCGCGCGCGCAGGCGTTCGCGCAACTGCTCCCAGGGCAAGGTCTGCTGCGGACGGTCGTCGAACAGCTCCTGAAACTGCGGCACGAAACTCGGCAGATCCTCGGCGCGCAGACGAAAACCGCGCACCGGGGCTTCGACCTGCACCTGCTCCAGTCGACCACGGGCCAGCTCGAACAGCATCGCCGGATCGCGCTCGGCGCTGAGCAGGCCGACCTTGATCAGCGTGTCCGGCAACCCGGCGTGTTCCAGATGCAGATCGAAGCGCTGCACGCCGCTGTCGCGCCCGCACAAAAACGCCGCCAGATCGGACGTCAGGCGGCGCAATGGAAACAGCAGCGCCTGATGGGACTGCACGTCGAAATTGAGTTCGATGCGCACGTCGAAGCGATCCGGCGGCAGGTAGAACGCCAGCGCCAGCGGTCGTGCGCCGAACAGCGTGTCCAGGTGCTTGAGCATCGGCGCCTCGAAACGCCGGGCCAGGGCCTGACGCGGCAGGTTCTGCACCTGATGGAGGTTGCGCAGGCCCATGCGCGACAACGCCGTGGCCACACTCGGCTCCAGCCCGATGCGGTCGACCGGCAGTTGCCCGAGGTGATGGCGCAGGGCTTCACCGTCGGGCACCACCAATCCGTCGTAGGCGTTGGCCAGCACCCGCGCCGCCACCGGGTTGGGCGCGGCAACGATGCGGTGCCGAAAGCCCAGCTCGGTCAGCTCCGTGCGCAACCGCGCCTCGAACTGCGCCCAGGAACCGAACAGGCCGAGGCTCGATTCGATCTCGAACACCACGGTGCGCGGGTAATGCACGCTGACCTGGGCGCTGAAACGATAGGCCCAGGCGGCGAGAAACTGCTGCCAGTGCTCGACCTCGGCCGAATCGTAATCGACGGTGGCAAACCCTTTGCTCATGGCCTGCGCAGCAGTCATCGACTGCCCCGGACGCAAGCCCAGGGCCCGCGCCGCCGGGTTGACCGCTTGCAGCACCCGGCGCTGGGCCGGGCCGCTGAGCAGCGCCAAGGGTTGCTCGGGATCGGGGCGCTGGCGCAGCACGGCGTCGAGGGCCAATTGCGGGAACAGAATGCAAACCCAGCGCATGACGACCTCAATGCCCCACGGTGAAGGCAATCGGTGCGCTGCGCGCCAGACCACCCCGGCACTTGAGCACGCGCAACTGCGCCGGCCGCGCATCGATGGCAATGCGCAGCGCGGCCGGCGACGGGTTGACCGCTTCGCTCAAGGGGCGCCACGCGAACGCCAGGGTCTGGCCGGTTTCCGCCGCCACCTGCAAACGGCGCAAGGCACGGTCATCGGCCTTGTGCGGCCAGCACAGCACCGCGCCGCAACTGCCCGAGCGCAGGCATTGTTCTGCCGCCCACAACGCATCGCGCTCGCTGGCCTGGATCACCGACAACTGCCGCAGATCGACCCCGGCATTGGCCCAGGCCTGCGGGTACGGCACAAACGGCGGCGCCACCAGCACGATGCGCTCCCCCGCCGCCGACAACCGCGCCAACGTCGGCCACACCAGTTGCAGTTCGCCGACACCGGGCCCGGCCAGCAGGATTTCGCTCAGCGCCGCTTCCGGCCAGCCGCCACTGGGCAAGGCCGCATCCAGCACCGCGTGCCCGGTGGGTTGCGGGCTGGCGGCGGGTGGCGCAGGCCGACCCTTCCAGACCTGGCCGCCATTGAACAGCGTATCCAGCGCAACGACGGCCCCCATCAGCCTTGCCTCACCAGACCGCAGAACACCCCTTCGATGGCCAGATCCTGATCGGCCCGCACCACAATCGGCTGGTACGCCGGGTTGCGCGGCAACAGGCGAACTTCATCACCGATGCGCTCGAAGCGTTTGATGGTGACTTCACCGTCGAGCCGCGCCACCACGATCTGGCCGTTGAGCGCCTCGGGGTTGCGCCGCACGCCGACCAGATCGCCGTCGAGAATGCCGTCCTCGATCATCGAATCGCCCTGCACCCGCAGCATGTAGTCGGGCGTGCGGGAGAACAGCGCCGGGTCGAGCATCAGCCGATTGTGCAGGTCGGCATCGGCACCGATGGGCGCACCGGCGGCCACCCGGCCAAGCACCGGCACTTCGAGCAGTTCCGGTCGCGCCGGTTGCCCGAGCAAACGAATGCCCCGGGCCTGATGCGGATTGACCTCGATGAACCCGGCTTCGGTGAGCGCCAGCACATGCTTGCGCGCCACGCTGCGGGAGGCGAAACCAAAAGCCTCGCTGATTTCAGCGAGGCTTGGGGGCTGACCGTGTTCGGCGATGCGTTCGCGGATAAAGGTCAGGATGGCGGTACGGCGGGGAGTCAGAGTCGTCATGGAGTACATTTGTACTCTTGTGGGAATTTCCTGACAAGCACCGCCAGTCAGCTCAAACCCACTGATGATCGTTCCCACGCTCTGCGTGGGAATGCCTCTAGGGACGCTCCGCGTCCAGTGACGCGGAGCGTCACGGGCTGCATTCCCACGCGGAGCGTGGGAACGATCAGAAGCACGGAGTCAGCTCAAACCGCGTTCGGCGAGAAACCCTGCGATGTAATCAATAAACGCCACAACCTTGGCCGTCGCCCGCCGATGACTCGGGTACACCGCCAGAATGTGCGGGCCGAAGCTGTCCGGGTCGATCTCGTAATCAGCCATCACCCGCACCAGTCGCCCGTCGGCGATGTACGGCGCGGCGCTCCACAGCGGGGTGTGCAGCAAACCGCGCCCGGCCAGGGCGCTGGCCAGCAGCAAATCGTAATTGTCACTGCGCAACAGCGGCGCCGCCGGTTGCGCCAGGCTCAGGCGCTGGCCGTCGCGTTCGGCCCACCAGAACTCGCGGCTGAGCAACGGATGCCGGTACAGCAGCCATTCATGCTGATCGAGGGTTTGCGGCGTCACCGGCAACCCTTTGCGCGCCAGGTATTCAGGGCTGCCGCACAGCGCCAGGCGATTGCTGCCGACCACTCGCGCGATCAGCCCCGGCAAGTCGTCGTGCCCCTCGCGCAACGCCAGGTCGTAGCCGCTTTCCAGCAGATTGACGAATTCGTCGCACAAATCCACTTGCAGGCTGATTTGCGGGTATTGCTGCAAAAAGCCGTCACACACCTGATCGAGAAACGCCCGCCCGTAAGCCAGCGGCGCGGTGATTTTCAGGCTGCCGCGCAGGCCGTGCTGCAACTGCTCGATTTCCTCGCTGGCCTCGTCCAGCCGTTGCAACACCTGGCGTGCGGTTTCCAGATACAGCCGGCCGATTTCGGTCAGCAGAATCCGCCGCGTGCTGCGCTCGAACAGCCGCGCGCCGAGTTCGGATTCCAGATGATTGACCGCTTTGGTCAGGGCCGACGGGGTCTTGCCCAGTTGCTCGGCAGCGCGGCTGAAACTGCCGAGTTGCGCGGTGACCACGAACATTTTCAGTGCACCCAGCTTGTCCATGCTTTTTCCATTCAGGCAAAAACGTTTTTCGTGAGGGAGGCGTTCTGTCGGGCGTTGGCAGCCACTAATCTGGCCATCAGACGCAATAACAAGGAAATGTTCAATGAAAAGATTCATCCCGCATTTCGCAAAAAATGTGCTGGTCGCCGCTATGAGTTTTGCCTCGATGGAAGCCATGGCCGCCACCGATCTGGTGCTGCTCAATGGCAAGATTTTCACCGCCGACCGCGCCCAGCCGAAGGTTCAGGCGCTGGCCGTGGAGAACGGCAAGGTGCTTAAAGTCGGCAGCGATGCGCAGATCAAGGCCTTGATCGAGCCCGGCACCCAGGTCATCGACCTCAAAGGCCAGGCGCTGATGCCCGGCCTGATCGACAGCCATTCCCACGCGATTTTCGGCGGGCTGGAAATGGTCTCGGCCAACATGGAAGACGACGTGGTCGGTCTGGATGAACTGGAAAAACGCCTGCGCGGCTGGCGTGACGACGGCAAGGCCCGGCATGGCGATGTGCTGAGCGTGGCCGGCATGAGTTCGGCGTATTGGGCCAAGGCTGAAGCGCTGGGCCAAATCTTCAACCATGGCGAATGGGCCGACGTGCCGGTGGTGTTCACCGGCAGCGACCACCACACGGCGTGGGCCAATAACGTGATGCTAAAGCGTGCGGGCATCGACGCCGCGCTGCTGAAAACCCTGCCGGACGCAGAAAAAGACACCATCGGCAAACTGCCCAACCGTGAACCGAACGGCTTTGTGGTCGACGCCGGTTGGGATCGGGTCGCCTCGAAAATGCCGGTGCCAAGCCCAGCCGACATGCTCAAAGCCGCGCAATCGGCAGTGCGCTTCAACAACAGCCTCGGCATCACCGCGTGGATGGACCCCGCCGCCAACGCCGCGCCGGGCGAGCCGGTGTTCGCCCTCAAGCCCACCGAGAAAACCGTCGGCGTGTTGCCCGCTTATAAAGCCCTGTCGGAAAGCGGCGGCATGACTGCTCACGTCGCCGCGCTGCTGGTGGCCAATCCGAAAAGCGTCCCGGCCGACCTCGACACCCTCGAGAAAGTGCGCCGGCAGTTTCAGGGCATCCCCAACCTGACGCTGCCTGGGATCAAGATCTTCGCTGACGGCGTGATCGAATACCCGGCCCAGAGCGCGGCGATGATCGATCCCTACAGCAACTCGCACAAACAGGGCGAGTTGCTGATCGATCCGCAGCACTTCGGTGAGCTGGTCAGCGCCATCGACCAGCGCGGCTGGCTGGTGCACATCCACGCCATCGGCGATCGCGCGGTGCGCGAATCACTGAACGGCATCGCCCAGGCGCGCAAGGACCGGCAAAGCGGCGTGACGCACTCGATCACCCACCTGCAAATGGTCAACCCGAAGGAGTTCGCCCGCTTCAAGCCGTTGAACGTGATTGCCTCGATGCAGCTGCTGTGGGCCAGCGCCGACGACTACACCACCGACATGATCAAGCCTTACGTCAGCGCTCTTGCCTTTCGCTATCAATACCCGGCGCATTCGCTGCTCAAACAGGGCGCGACGATTGCCGGCGCCAGTGACTGGCCGGTGTCCTCGCCGAACCCGTGGAACGCCATGGCCCAGGCCATCACCCGCACCGGGCCGCTGGGCGTGCTCAACGCCGACGAACGCCTGGATCGCGAAACCATGTTCTACGCCTACACCGCCAACGCCGCGCGGACCATCGGCCTGGAACAACAGATCGGCTCGCTGAGCCCCGGCAAACAGGCCGATTTCATCGTGCTCGATCGCGACGTGTTCAGCGTCGACGACAAGGCCCTGCATGACACCCAGGTCCTGCAAACCTGGTTCGCCGGCCGTCAGGTCTACGCCCCTACCCTCCAATAACAATCGCCATATCCGCTGCCCGACCCCGCGCCCGTCGCCGGGGTCCGGCGCAGCCTTGCCCGCTTCCTGCCCATAACAACCACAACAACGGGACTTCACATGAAAGCCTTGCCCCTGCTCGCCCTCACTTCCTTGAGCCTGCTGCCTTTGAGCAGCCACGCAATTGCCCTGAACGATGATTTCGCGGTGCTGGTCGATCTGACCCTGGCCAGCGATTACCGCACCCGCGGCATCTCCCAGACCCAGAACGACCCAGCCCTTCAGGCCGGTCTGACCCTGGCCCACAGCAGCGGCCTGTACCTCGGCGCATGGAGTTCGAACGTCGATTTCGGTGGCGGCCTGAAAACCCGTCAGGAGGTCGATTACTACGCCGGCTGGCTGTGGCAGGCCACCGAAGCTGTGAGCCTGGATCTGGGCTACATCAAATACGCGTATCCCAAAGAGAGCCAGTTCAACCAGAGCGAGGTGTACTCGATTCTCAGCGCTTACGGCGTGAAACTCGCGGCCTATTACTCCAGTGACGCGCCGGGCATCGACAGCAAACAGAGTTCGCTCTACAGCTACATCGGCTATGAAACCGAATTGCCGTTCGATTCCGGGCTGAAACTGCGCTACGGCAACATGGACTTCAAGGATCCGCATATGTATTCGGCGTCCGGTCACAGCGAAGAGTCCTACCGGGAGTGGGAAGTCAAACTGACCCACAACCTGGCCGGCGTAGTGCTGGGCCTGAGCTACATCGACACCGACCTGTCGCAGAGCCAATGCCTGAGCAACTGGGGCTTCAAGGACGTGTGCACGGCGACGGTCGTCGCCAGCATCAGCAAATCCTTCTGAACCTCCGCAGTTCTCCGTGGGAGCCGGCCTGCTGGCGCCCACGTTTTTTTTGCACTTACCGTGGATTTTGTTACCGGATGTTTACGGAATTTTTACCAATGCTCTTCTACAGTTACGCGCGTAACCGTATGGGTTTTCGACTGACGTAGAGGAAAGTATCGAAATGGCTTTGGGCAAAGGACTGCGTTTACCGTCCATCACTCCGACCCGCCTGGTGCTGCTGTTTTCGCTGGCACTGGTGGCGCTGTACAACCTGGCGACCTGGAAGGCGCTGGGAACGCTGATCACCCTGCAAGGCGCACAGAAACTGGCGTTTTTCGCGTCCTTCGGGCTGTTTCTCTGGGCGGCGATCACCCTGTTACTGACCCTGGTGTCGTTTCGCTGGACGCTGAAACCGGCGCTGACCCTGGTGGCCCTGCTCTCGGCCTGCGCGGCGTATTTCATGAACGAATACGGCATCACCATCGACACGGTGATGATCCAGAACGTGTTCGAAACCAATCCCGGGGAGGCCACCGCACTGTTCAGCGGCAAACTGCTGGCTTACGTGCTGGTGCTCGGTGTGTTGCCGGCCGTGCTGATCTGGCGCTGGCCGGTGGTGTATCGGCCGTTCTTTCGGGGTTTGCTGAACAAGGTGCTGGTGATCGCGGCCTGTGTGCTGGTGATCGGCGCTTCGGTGGGCGCGTTCTATTCGACCTACGCGCCGATCTTTCGCGAGGAAGACAAGCTCACCCACTTCATCAACCCGACCAACTACATCTACGCGATCAGCAAATACACCAAGCAACGGCTGGGGATCAAAAAGCATTTCGTGGTGCAGGCCATCGGCGAAGACGCAGTCATGAGCGCCAAGGCGGCCGGTCGCGAGAAGAAATCGCTGATGGTGTTCGTGGTCGGTGAAACTGCCCGGGCCGACCATTTTTCGCTCAACGGCTATGAGCGCGAGACCAATCCCGAGCTGAGCAAACTCGACATCCTCAACTTCACCAACGTGCATTCCTGCGGCACTTCGACGGCGGTGTCGGTGCCGTGCATGTTCTCGATGTTCCCGCGCGAGGACTACAGCGACAAGAAAGGCAAAACCTACGAAGGCCTGCTCGACATCCTGCAACGGGCCGGCGTGCAGGTGCTGTGGCTGGACAACAACAGCGACTGCAAAGGCACCTGCCTGCGCGTGCCGAACCGCGACATCGCGAAGAATCAGCCGGGGCCGTTCTGCGACGGCAACAACTGCCTCGACGAAGCGCTGCTGGCCGACCTGCAAGGCTACATCGATAGCCTCAAGGGCAACGCGATCATTGTCCTGCACGCCGACGGCAGTCACGGCCCGGAATACTACGAGCGCTATCCCAAAGACATGGAGCGCTTCAAACCGATCTGCCACACCAATCAACTGGGTAGTTGCAGCCGTGACGAGCTGGTTAACGTCTACGACAACACGATCCTCTATACCGACCATTTCCTGGCCAAGGTGATCGAGCTGCTCAAGCGCAATCAGGACCACCTCGATACGTCGATGCTGTACGTCTCCGACCATGGCGAATCCCTGGGCGAAAACGGCCTGTACCTGCACGCTGCGCCTTATGCGCTGGCGCCGGAAGCGCAGACCCATGTGCCGATGGTGATGTGGTTCGGCAACAACACCCTGGCGCAACTGGGCATCGACCGTGGCTGCCTGCAAGGCAAAAGCAGCCAGCCGGATCTGAGCCATGACAACCTGTTCCATTCGGTGCTCGGGTTGTTCGAAGTCAGGACGTCGCTGTATCAGCCGGGGCTGGATATTTTCCATGGCTGTCGGCCGGCGATGACGGCGGGACAGTGATCCCCTCCAGCTGCGCCAGATAGGCCCACGGGTAAATCCCGCGCTGGTGGCCGTCGCTGAACACCAGCTGCAGGCCATAGCCCTGAGCGTTCAATTCGATGACCCGCACACGCGGGTCAACCATGGGCGGCGAGCCCCGCAGGCGAAACGCCCGGCATTGCGAGCACGGGCATTGGCGGCGCAGTTCGGCATGCTCAAGCAGTTGCTCGCGGCCATCCGGCCAGCTCAGCAGCAACCGGTGCTCACGTTGGGAGTTGCCGACCGACAGCGGATTCATTGCAGCTGACTCAAGGCAATCCGCACGGCTTTGCGCACTTCCGGGTCGCCGTCGTCCTGCGCGGCCTGCAATGCCGCCACCGCTCCGCGATCATTCAGTTCGCCGAGGGCCAGCGCGGCTTCCTTGCGCAGGTTGCTGATGCGATGGCCGAGGGTGTCGATCAACGCGTCGAGGGCCGCGACGTACTTAAGGCGACCGAGGCTGCGGGTGGCGCGCAGGCGTACCTGCCAGTAGTCGTCGGCCAAGGCTTCGATCAGCGCCGGCCCGGCGTCGGTATGGCCGACCTTGCCGAGGGTGGTCGCGGCTTCTTCGCGCACTTGCCAGGCCTGATCCTGCAAGGCTTGACGCAACGCGGGCAGCACTTCGGCGTCACTTGCCAGACCCAGGGCGCCAGTGGCGGCGCGGCGAACTTCGGTGTCAGGGTCATCACTCGCCAAGCGGGCCAGGGCCGGCAGCGCGTCGAGTTGCTTGAGCCAGCCGAGCACGCCGACGGCTTCGCGGCGCACGCTGGCGTCGGCATCGTTCAGCGCCTGAATGGCGGCCGGCGCAGCGCCGGGGAAACGCAACTCGCGCAAGGCCCGGAACGCGGCAATCCGCACGCCGGTTTCGGCATGGCTGGTCCACGGCAGAATCACCCTGCCCGCCGCTTCGGTCTTGAGCAGGCTCAGGCTCTGCGCCGCAGCGGCTTGCACCGTCGGCGACGGATCCGTCAGCGCCTGGCACAACGCTTCAACCACCGGCTCGTCTTCCCAGGCTTCCAAGAGACGCGCCGCTTCGGCACGCACTTCTTCGGCGGGGTCTTCGGCCAGACGCTCGACCAGCCAGAGCAGACCGTCCGGCTCTTCGAGGTCGGCCAGGTCGATCAGGGCAATCCGCCGCACCCCGGCATCATCGGCGGTGAGGCGCGGTTGCAGGGCGAGAATGTCGTCGTTATCGGTCACAGCAAAAAATGAAGTCACAGGGCAAATCTCGGCAAAGAGTTTTCGAGAGGCAGGCCGAGCGGGTTGAGGCGCGGCAGCGGTCGGTCGTTGTCGTGGCGCAGCAGGTCGAGGCAGTGGCGCTTGAGGCGCGAGAATTCGTGGCTAGTGACCAGTTCGGTGGTGCGTGGGCGCGGGAAATCCAGGCGCAGGTCTTCGATGATTCGCCCTGGCCGTGCGCTCATCACCAGCAAGCGGTCGGCAAGGAACAGCGCTTCGTCGATGTCATGGGTGACGAACACCACGGTGGTGCGAATCCGCGTCCAGATGTCCAGCAGCAGTTCCTGCATGTTCAGGCGGGTCAGCGCGTCCAGTGCGCCGAAGGGTTCGTCCATCAGCAACAGCCGGGGGCGATTGACCAGCACCCTGGCGATCTCCACCCGTTGCTGCATGCCGCCGGAAAGTTGATCGGGCCAGCGTTCGGCGAAACCTTCGAGGCCGACCAATTTGAGGATGTCGTCGGCGGCGCGATGGCGCTCGGTCTTACCGATGCCGCGCATTTTCAGGCCGAAGGCAACGTTGTCGCGCACCGTGCGCCACGGGAACAGCGTGTGATGCTGGAACACCATGCCGCGTTGTGGTGACGGGCCGGACACGTCGGTGCCGTCGACTTTCAACTGTCCGCCATGGGGCTGCAGATGCCCGGCCAGCGCGCCGAGCAAGGTCGACTTGCCGCAACCGGACGGGCCGAGAATGCACACGAACTGGCCGGGCTCGATTTGGCAGTCCAGCCCCTGCACCGCTTCAAACGCTTGCCGGCCTTCGCCGAGGACGATGGATAACTGGCGGATGTCGATCCGCCCTTCCGGAGTTTGCATCACGCTCATCAGGCTTTTCCTCGTGGTCGATGCCAGGGCGTGAACAGCCCGCCCAGGCGTTTGATCAGCAGGCTGCTGCCCATGCCCAACACGCCGATCAGCAACATGCCGACCACGATGTCCGCATAGTTCTGGATGGTGTAGGACTCCCAGGTGTAGTAACCGATGCCGAACTGGCCGGAGATCATTTCGGCGGTCACCAGGCAGAACCACGACGTGCCCATGCCGATCGCTAGGCCGGTGATGATGCTCGGTGCGGCACCCGGCAGGATCACTTCCAGCAGGATCGCCCGACGCCCGGCCCCGAGGCTTTTGGCCGAGGCTATCAGGCGTGGATCGACACCTTCGACGCCGTGCACGGTGTTGAGCAGGATCGGGAACAGCGCGCCGGTGAAGGTGATGAAGACCATCGACAGTTCCGACGACGGGAACATCAGGATCGCCAGTGGAATCCAGGCCACGGCAGGGATCGGGCGCAACACTTCCAGTGGCGGCAGCAGCAGGTCTTCGGCCCACTTCGAACGGCCGATGGCCAGGCCCAGGGCGATGCCGATCACCAGCGCCGCGAGGTAACCGGCGAAGACCCGGCCGAGGCTGGCGCTCAGGTGCTGGATGAGCTTGCCGGAGTCGCCGAGGCCGAGGGCGGCTTCGATCACGGCCAGCGGGGTCGGGACGTTGGCGAAGGTGACGAGGCCGAGGTTCCAGTGGTGGCTGGCGGCTAGTTGCCAGAAGAGCAGGCAGAGGAGCAATGAGGCGGCTCGGGGGATCCAGCGTGAAAACATATATCACCTCTGATCGTTCCCACGCTCCGCGTGGGAATGCATCCCGCGACGCTCCGCGTCACAGTGGACGCAGAGCGTCCATGGCGGCATTCCCACGCAGAGCGTGGGAACGATCTACGTTTGAGTTAACGACTGGCCACTGCCTGAGTCGTGGCATCGGTGAAGTCGAGGACTTTCCCGCCCTGCGCCGATGCAAATTGCTGCGCCTGGCCTTTGAGCAGGAACGCGCTGAGGCGCCCCTTCGCATCGCTGGCAAACCACGCCTGCTCCGCCAGCAACTTGATCCCGCTGTCACTCGCCTGGGCATACACCGCACGGATGTTCTTGCCTTCCGACTTCAGACCGGCCAACGCGGTGAACGCCTCTTCAGCCGAGGCATAGCGCCGGACCTTGTCCTCACCGCGCACCCAGATTTCCGCGACATGGCTGAAATCGCTGATAGCTTTTCCAGTCGCCGCATCGACCGACTTCAAGGGCGTCTGCGCGTAGTTGGCCAGTTGCGCGGTGTAATCCAGATTCGAGGCCTTGAACGCCGCGCGGATGTACTGATCGTCGATAAAGGTGTTCAGGTCGAGCCCGCGATCGGCCTTCTTCAGCAGCTTCAGCGTGTCGATGGCAGTGCCCACGGCCTGGCGGTATTCCGGTTTCCAGCTCAGGTCGCGGGTCTGCACGCCGAGCGGGCCGTGGAACAGATAATTGACCTCGGCATCAACGCCGGTGACCTTGGCGATCAGCTCGCTGTATTTCTCCGGTTCGGCGGCCAACAGTTGATTGGCCTCGATGCTGGCGCGCAGGTAGGCGACGACGATTTCCGGATATTTTTTGGCGTAGGCCTGATCCACCAGCGCACCGTGGAAGGTCGGTGCATTGGCTTGGGCACCGTCGTAGATCTTGCGAGCAAAGCCACGGCTCGGGAACAGCTCGGCGAACGGTACGAAGTCGGCGTGGGCGTCGATCTTGCCGGCCTGCAACGCGGAACCTGCGACCTCCGGCGGTTGGGCGATGATGTTCACGTCCTTCAGCGGGTCCCAACCCTGCTCCGCCACCGCGCGCAGCAACATGCCGTGGGCGGTGGAGGCGAACGGCACGGAAATGGTCTTGCCCTTGAGCTCGCTCAGCGACTGCACGCCGGACGCGCTCGGCACCACGATGCCGTTGCCGCTGCCCTTGATGCTGCCCGACAGCACGCTGATGAACAGGCTGTGTTTGCCGGCGGTTTCGAACGCCACGCCATTGAACGCACCGGGGAAATCGGCCATGGCGCCGAAATCGAGTTTGCCGGCGACCATCTCGTTGGTCAGCGGCGCACCGCTGGTGAAGTTCTTCCACTGCACGTCGTACCTGGCGTCCTTGTAGGCGCCGTCGTGAGGCAGGTATTTGTCGAGCAGGCCCAGCTCGCGAATCAACAAACCGCCGGCGGCGCAGTTGATGGTGGTGTCCTGGGTGCCGATGGCAATGCGGATGGTTTCGGCCGAGGCCGACAGGGTGAACGAAGCCAGTACCAGACCGGCGATTGCTGCACGCAACATGGTTGAATCCCCTCGAATCATTTATAGGATGTTCGTCTCCGCCGCGATCAGGGCGCGGTGGGAAACGAGGGGTGTGTTGAATCAGGCGTCCGGTGTTGCCGGATAGCGTTTTTAGCGAAGCAGATACGGGATTTCGACTTTGACGGCGCCGGTCGGGCAGTCCTTTTCGCAAGGCATGCAGTACCAGCACTCATCGAAGGCCATGTAGGCCTTTTGCGTGGCCGGATTGATCGCCAGCAGGTCCATCGGGCAGACGTCGACGCACACGGTGCAGCCCTTTTCGGCGATGCATTTGTCCTCGTCCACGGTGACGGGGGCGTTGGAGCGGAAGAAGATTTCCTGGGCTTGATAGGCCATGGTTCGGACTCTCTCTAGTGATGCATCAAGCGGCGAAAGCGCCGACCCGCAAACGGTCGTAGGCCTGCATTTCCTCGGCATCGAGCGGGATGATGTAAGGCTCGACGGCTTTCTTGAAACTGGTCATGCGCCCGTCTTCGCCCTTCTTCAGGTGGCAGTGGCAGAACCATTCGCGGTCGTCTCGTTGCGGGTGATCGACGCGGTAGTGGTACAGGCCCCAGCGGCTTTCGGCGCGGAACAGCGAGGCGCGCGCAGCCATTTCGGCGCAGTCGCGGATCACGCTGGTTTCCATGGCGCGCATCAGTTCATGGGCATTGTTGGCCTTCATCTCGTTGAGATCGCGTTCAATGTCGCTGAAGCGTTGCAGGCCGATTTCCATTTTTTTGGTCACTTTCGGCGGTTGCAGGTAGTCGTTGACGAAGCGCCGCAGCTTGTACTCGACCTGTGCCGGCGGCAGACCGTGTTCGCGATCCAGCGGTGCGTAGACCCTGGCCTTTTCCTTCTCGATCTGCTCGGCATCCAGTGCGGAGAACTCGCGCCCGGCGACGAATTCCGCCGCGTTATTACCTGCGAACCAGCCGTAGGTGAACGCGCCAAGCATGTAGTTGTGCGGCACGGCAGCCATGTCGCCGGCCGAGTACAAACCTTTCACCGAGGTTTCGGCGCGCTCGTTGACCCACACGCCGGACGCCGAGTGGCCGCTGCAAAAACCGATTTCCGAGATGTGCATCTCGACCATCTGCGTGCGGTAGTCGGTGCCGCGATTGGCGTGAAACTGGCCGCGACTCGGGCGCTCGTTGCTGTGGAGGATTTCCTCGATGTTCTGGATGGTTTCCTCGGCCAGGTGATCGAGTTTGAGGAACACCGGACCGTTGCCGCTCTCCAGTTCCTGGTGGAACTCCCACATCATTTGCCCGCTCCAGTAGTCGCACTCGATGAAGCGTTCGCCCTTGTTGTTGGCGGTGTAGCCGCCGAGCGGCCCGGTGACGTAGGCGCAGGCCGGGCCGTTGTAATCCTTGATCAGCGGGTTGATCTGGAAGCACTCGAGGTTCGCCAGTTCCGCACCGGCGTGATACGCCATCGCGTAACCGTCGCCAGCGTTGGTCGGGTTTTCGTAGGTGCCCATCAGGTAACCCGAGGACGGCAGACCGAGTCGGCCGGCCGCGCCGCAAGCGAGGATGACAGCCTTGGCCTTGATCACATGGAAGTCGGCGGTGCGGCAGTCGAACCCCATCACGCCGTTGACGGCGCCCTCCTCGTCAGTCAGCAGACGGGTGCAGACCAGGCGGTTGGTGATGCTCACTCGCGCGCGCTTCAACTGGCGATAGAGGACTTTCTTGATGTCGTGCCCTTCCGGCATCGGCAGCACGTAGGCGCCCATGTGATGGACCTTCTTCACCGCGTAATCGCCGGTTTCGTCCTTCTCGAACTTCACGCCCCAGCGGTCGAGCTGTTCAATGGTTTCAAAGCTGTGCGTCGCGTAGGCATAGACCGCCGCCTGATTGACGATGCCGTCGTTGGCGATGGTGATTTCCTTGGTGTACTGCTCGGGCGTCGAGTGGCCGGGGATGATCGCGTTGTTCAGGCCGTCCATGCCCATGCTGATCGCACCGCTGCGTTTGACGTTGGCCTTGTCCACCAACAACACGCGCAGCTCCTTGTTCTTTTCCTTGGCCTTGATCGCAGCCATCGGGCCAGCGGTGCCGCCGCCGATCACGACGATGTCGTATTCCTGTTCGAGAGTATTGCGGGTCATGTTCAGGCCCCTTTTTGCCGGTCGATCCGCAGGCGGTACTGGAACGCATCGCCACGGTAGTAAAGGTGTTCGAAGTCCAGCGGCTGACCGTTGGCGTCGTGGGTCAGGCGCTCGATGCGCATGATCGGCGAGCCAGCCTCGACGTTCAGCGCCTGAGTCAGGTCGCTGTCGGCCAGCACCGCGTCGATGGCAAGATCAGCGTGGCCGAGGGCGATGCCGCAGTCGTTTTCGAGGATCAGAAAGATGTCGCGGGTCACCAGATCAGCCTTCTCCAGCCGCTCGCCGACCGCCTTGGGCAGGTAGGTAATTTCCAGCGAAATTGGCTCGCGATTGATCAGGCGTACGCGTTTGATCTGCGCAACAGTTTCGCCTTCGGCAACCTGCAAACGTTCGGCGACCAGTTTGTCGGCGGCGATGAATTTGAAGCTGCGCAGGCGGTTGATCACCTCGTAGCCACGGCCGGTCATGGACTCGGCGAGGCCTTGCAGGGTGCTGACGTTTTGAAAGGTCTTGGGCTTGGCGACGAAGGTGCCTTTGCCGTGGATCTTGAAGATCAGCCCTTCCTTCTGCAGATCGCCCAAGGCCTGGCGCACGGTGATGCGGCTGACCTTGAACAGTGCGCCGAGCTCGCTTTCGGACGGCATCTGGCTGTCTTGCGGGTATTCGCCGTCGAGAATCCGGGCGCGCAGCACGTCGCGCAGTTGGGTGTGCAGCGGGACGCTGCCAAGAGAGAGAACGTTATCGGTCATCACGGGATCACTTGTTATAACGAGTTATGACGTGATCTTAGAGACGTTATGACAAGCTTGAGAAATATTGTTTGGGCATAACCTTAGATGCGCCTTCAGTGGCGCTTGAGGATCTGATCCATGACCCAATCGGTCTTCAGGGCCTCTGCGGCGACAGCCGGGTGCCGGGACTCACCGCGAATCTGCGCGTTCATGCCCAGCACGTGGTGCCACTGGATGTGTTCGTGATGGGGGATTTCCAGGCTGATGCCCTCTTCGGCATGCAGCTCGACCGGATGCTCGTCGAACACCGAAAACCCGATCCGCCCTTGGCTGCCGATGATCTCGACCCGATCCTCGCGCCGGTCCGCGACAAAGCTCCAGCAGCCCATGCCCAGCGCACCCGAGGCGAATCGCCAACTGGCGCTCACCGCATCTTCCGACGCGTACAACCCGGCCTGACGCGCGGTGAAGCCGGCGACTTCGACGATGTCGCCGAGCAGGTACTGGAACAGGTCGAACCCATGGCTGGCCAGATCGGCGAAATACCCGCCCCCGGCCACCGCCGGATCGGTGCGCCAGTTTGCGCTGCCGTCCAGATCCTTCGGTGACGGTGCCTTGGTCAGCGTCCAGCTCAGATGCCGCACCTCACCGATGCGCCCCTGCTCCAGCCATTGCCGAACTTGCTGGAAGCGCGGCAATGAACGGCGGTAATAGGAGACGAACAGGTGCAAACCGGCATCGGCAAACACCTGCTGCATCTCGCGGCTTTGCCCGACGTTGAGCGCCATCGGTTTTTCCACGCAGCAATGCTTGCCGGCGGCGGCGACTTTCAGGCTGTAGGCGTGGTGACTGTCGGGTGGCGTGGCGATGTACACCGCGTCCACCTCGGGGTCGTTGATCAGGGC
Source organism: Pseudomonas sp. GW456-12-1-14-TSB6 (assembly GCF_059424205.1). Classification (NCBI taxonomy): domain Bacteria; kingdom Pseudomonadati; phylum Pseudomonadota; class Gammaproteobacteria; order Pseudomonadales; family Pseudomonadaceae; genus Pseudomonas; species Pseudomonas sp. GW456-12-1-14-TSB6. The sequence continues at coordinate 33,461 of NZ_JBWKZE010000021.1, read as the reverse complement.
ATCGACGTCGGTGTACGTCCGGGCGATGCCGTGGCGCGCGGCGTAATCGGTCACCGCTTCGAGGCGTCGCCCCATGACGGCCACCAACGCCGAGCCGGGGGCCTTGTAGAAGGCCGGCCCGCTCTTGCGTTCAGCGACGCTGCCGCAACCGATCATGCCCCAGCGCACCACGTTCATCGTCACGCCTTAGCCGATGCGCAGTGCGCGCAGGTCGAGGTGGCCGTCCTTGAGCGGCGGGCACCAGTAGTAGCCGCCGGTGATCGGCCGGCTGATGCGGTACAGACCGTCGGTGATGCCGTCTTCCAGACCGCTCATGCGCCGCAGTTGCGCTTCGAAGGCATCGAGGGAGAAGCCGAACGCGAGGAACATCAGGCCGGCGCGATCGCCTTCGATCCACGGCATCGAACGACGCACGACGAAGGCTTCCGGGGCGAAACTTTCCTGGGCGGTGCGTTTGACGTGAGCGGACACCGGGGCGTCGTCGATCTCTTCGTTGTCGCTCAGGCGACGGCCCATGATGTTGTCCTTGTCTTCAGCGGACAGCGCATGGAAACCCTTGAGGTCGTGCTGCCACTGCTGGATCGCAGCGAAGCTGCCACCGACCAGACCGTCCGCACCTTCACTTTGCAGTGCGGCGGCGATAGCGGCTTCGTCATGGGGGTTTTCGGTGCCGTCTTCATAACCGGTGAGGTCATGGCCGTCCTTGTGGCGAAAGGCTTCCTGCATCTGCACCAGACGCAGCGCCGGGGCCAGTGCGGCCTCAAGCGCAGTGCTGCGGTTGAGCAGCTCGCCACGGTCGACGCCGTGCAGCCAGACCCACAGGGCGTGCTGGGTCGACGGGTTTTCCACGCCAACGCCGGTCAGCGCCGGGAAGCTGCGCAAGCCGTCGATGTGCACATTCAGGGCCTTGGCCAGGGATTCACCGAAACCGACCACCGCCGACTTGCCATCCACCAGGTTCAGCAGGTTGTCGATCGCCTGCGGCAGCGCTTCAACCGACTCGAGAGCGAAAAACAGGTGACGTGCTTGCGGCGGAACAGGGGTGGCGAGAATGCCCGGCTGGTAGTAACTCATGTCGACTCCTTGGAAAGAGCGCGGAGTTTAACTGTAGGCGGAGGGTTTGTGGGGGATTGAAATGGGTTGGATAACGTCAAAAGCGCCCTCACCCCAGCCCTCTCCCGGAGGGAGAGGGAGCCGATCCGGGAATATTTAAGATGGATTGCGACCTGAAAAAACACCTGGGAATCCATAATCGACACAAACCTTTCAGGTCGATGTATAACGCCAGACACCTCGGTCGGCCCCCTCTCCCTCCGGGAGAGGGCTGGGGTGAGGGGTATCGGTCTCAAGTCAAATCACAGAACTCTCCATGCGCCACGCACTCGGACTCTTCCCCGTCCAACGCTTGAACGCCCGGCGAAAACTGCGCACGTCGCTGTAGCCGACCTCCTCGGTAATCCGCTCGATCGGCATATCAGGATTGGCCAGCAAACTCATGGTTCGCGCCTGCCGCACCTGTTCCAGCAGCGCCTCGAACGTCAACGAATGTTCAGTCAGCCGCCGACGCAAAGTCCGGCTGCTCATGTTCAAGTCACCGGCAATCTTTTCAATGTGACTGCCCCGGCTCAGATCCCGCGCAATCGCCCGCTCCACGGCCTGGATCAGATCAAGTTTCTGATGAACCTGCGCCGCTTCCAGCTCCAGCAGTTTGACCGCCTGACGCAGCGCCAGCGAATGATGATTGGGCAAATTCACATCCAGCCATTGCACGTCGATCAACATCCGATTGTGCAGGCAACCGAAGCGCACCTCCGGCCCCAGCAGACGGCGGTATTCATCGACGTAATCCGGCGCCGCGTGCATGAACTCCACGGCAATCGGCTTGAACGTCTCGCCCACCAGCGCCCGGCCATAGACCAGCAGGCTGGCGAAAAACTCTTCCACCGCAAACACCTGCACCTCGGCAAACGGCAGCCGGCACTCAACGTCGACGTAGACCTGATCGCCCACCACATCGACGCTGGAAACGACGATCCCGCCGGAGGTGTGCTGATGCCGAACGCCAATGTCGAACGCATCGCGCAAGGTCTTGCACAGCGACAGTACGTGCCCCAGCAGCCCCAGCGTACCGAGCACGTTCTGCGCGCCCACCCACAGGCCCAGCCCCTGATTGGGCAAAGCTTTAAGCCCCCGCTGGATCATGGCCACGGCCTGTCGGTAGGAAATCCGCTGCGCCGGATCCTGCAGGTCTTCGAAATCAAAACCCAGGCCACGGCACAGGCTCTGCGGCTCGATGCCCTTGTTGGCGGCGACTTCGGCCAGGGTTTGCAGGAGAAACGGCGACACCAGCGCCATTTCGAAGGTCGGGTCTTGGACTTTTACGTTCATGGGGGCTGACATTCCGGATCACGCTGAATTGTTATTTTTGTTACCGGTTATGTCGAAGGAAGTTAGCACAGGGTTGACGAAGTGTCCGCAGAAGCCCCCATCCGTGTCCGCCAATACCCTGCCCTGTCGTGCGCCAAGGGCTTATTTCTATCGTAGCCGGGCACCCTGCGTGCCGGCGTTGCGCCCAAAACACAATAATAATGAGGACGGACATGACCCCGAACCGCGCGACATTCCCTGTGCGACTGGCGCTGAGCCTGCTCGGCTGCGCCGCGACCCTGCCGGCGCTGGCCACCGAAGCCGGCGTCGACAACATCGGCCCCGGCACCGACGGTTTCTTCATGCTGCCGATGGAAGTCGACAGCCTTCCGGAGAACATGGTCGCCTTCAACCTCTACTACAACCACTACAAGGCGCGGAAGCTCAACATCAGCTCGTTCGGCGGCAAGGTGCCGAATGTCGAGATCGAATCCACCGCCGTCATCCCGCGTCTCGATTACCTGAGCCCGGTACGAATCTTCGGCGGGCGCCTGGCCGGTTACATCGCCCAGCCGTGGCTCAAGCAGGAAGTCTCGGTGTTCGGCCTGAGCGACATCCGCGAAGGCATGGGCGATACCACCATCGCGCCGATCATCCTGTGGGACATGGGCAAGGACCTGACCCTCGGCGCCGCTGTTGAAATCACCGTGCCCACTGGCGAATACAGCGTCGACCGGCTGGCCAACACCAGCAACAACTTCTACACCTACAAACCGCTGTTCTCCTTCACCTGGCTGCCGACCGAGCGCACCGAGGTGTCGATGAAGACCACCTACAGCTTCAACGAGAAGAACAAGGACACCGACTACAAGTCCGGGCAGATCTTCCACTTCGATTACTCGGCCAGCTACAAGATCACCGACGACCTGATGCTCGGTATCAACGGTTACTACCTCAAGCAGACCACCGACGACAAACAGTTCGGCCACACCGTGCAATTCGCCGGCCAGGACGTTGATGACGGCGTACGCGGCAAGGTCTTCGCCATCGGCCCGGCGCTGCACTTCACCTTCCTCAAGTACGCCAGCGCCGAGATCCGCTGGGCCAAGGAATTCGACGTGGAGAACCGGCCAGAGGGGGAAATGTTGTGGGCGAAGGTGAGTATTCCGTATGCTTTTTAAATAAAAGAACCGAAAAAAAAAGGGCGGCCAAACGGCCGCCCGAAGCGTACTACACGAGAGTTCTTTACAACGTCAGCTGTCCCCGCTCCTCTTCGGTCAGCTGCTGTTTCGCCTGTTCATCCAGCGCCCCGGCGCCCAGCACCTGCACCGGGCTGTCGGGGTTGTAGCCGGGTGTCGGCGCACGGCTGGCACCATCGCGGGTCGGGGCCAGTTGTTCGTTGCCGAAGCTGAGCACCTGCACGGTGAACACCGAAGCCTGGTTCTGGCGCGACGCGGCTTGCTGCTGACGGGCGACGTCTTCCGCGGCCTGGGTTGCCGAGGACGCAGCGGAGCTGGCCGAAGTGATTGCGCCGGTGTTGACCGCCGAGACCACCGGCACGCCGGTCGCCTTGCCCTGCACCGAGATGTTGGCGGCGTTGACCACCGTCAGCGCGGCGATGTTGACGTTGCCCGAGACGCGAATCCCCGCCTCGCCCGCATCGATCGTGCCCAGCGGCGCGATCAGGTCGATGTCCCCCGGCGCCACTTCGGCAATCGGGTTGAGTGTGGCGATACCGGCGCCGGTGCTCGGCACCGATGGCGACAGGGTCACGTTGCCCCAGGTGTCGTACACGCGTTTCGGCGGGGTGTAGACCACGGTGGTTTTCGAACCGCGACCGGCGTTGATGTCGCCCTCGGCAGACCAGCCGAGGATCGAGCCGCCGAACGTGGTCATGATCCGGCTCTGCCCCAGCAAGATACTGCCTTGGGAGTAAAGCTGAATGTTGCCCGAACCCTGGGTGATGATCCCTGCCGTGGACGGCGGCGCGGCACCCTCGATGCCGAACACCTGACCGCCGCCCGGCGTGAGCATCTGGATATCGCCACCGAACAGGGTCTTGACCCCGGCGCCACCGTAAAGGGTGATGTCGCCGTCGTAGCGGATCGGGTTGCCGGCCACATCGACGGTCGGGAACAGCGAAGCAACAGCGTTACGACCACGCAGATAACTGCCTGTGCGCGGGCCGTCGACATCGTTGTATTCCAGGCCGCCAGCACGCAATTCGGCGAAGTACACCTGGCGGGCGAAGATCGCCTGTTCGGCACTTGGCAACGCTGCAAAGAAGGCTTGCGCCTGCTCTGCGTTGCCACTGAAGCCGTAGCCGAGGGTCAGCCAGCTCTGCAGCTCGTCGAGGTAGGTCTTGACCACTTTGCCCGGTTGCCCGTTGAGGGATGCGTTCGGGTCCGCGAGGTACTGCGGGTTCAGGTACCGGGCGATGAACCGCGAATAATCCGGCCCCTGCGCGCCCACACCGGCCTGCAACACCACACTGGCGCCCGACCGCTGATCACCGGCCACCAATGAGCCAAGGCTGGTGATGCTGGCGCGGTCTTCCATCAGGATATTGCGCCCGGCATTGATATCCAGGACGCCGGGGCCCGCGATGTCGAAGCTGCTGTAGAGGATGTCCCGCCCTGCCGATACCCGCGACACGTCCCTTGGGTCGTCATGCACGAACAGGTTGCCGGTCGAGGTGATGCTTTCTGTCGGTGTTATGCCCATCTCGGCACCAGGCACGGTCGTTGGGCTGCCCAGGAAAGTACCGGACGCCACGATATCGCGCCCGGCCAGCATCCAGACAGGGCCTGCGGCTTCGTACCAGGTACGTTTCGACAGGCTGAACGTCAGCGTTTCACCGCTGCGAACGCCCACCAGATCGCCGGTCAAGGCGTAGAACCGCGCCGGTGTCTGGACGTCGCTCAAGCCCGAGTAGCTGTTGGCGCCGAAAGCGAATAACGGATAGCGCAGATTCTTGTCCGGCAAAACCCCGTCGCTGTTGCGATTGCTCATGATCGGCGTGGCCGACGTGTTGTTGCCGTACCCGTTGAAGGCCGGCGCAAAGGGTGTGGCGAGGGACAGCGGACTGGCGCCCGACTGATTGATCGCATAGCCACCCGCGTAAATCGAGTCCTGCGCCAGCAACTCCAGTTGCCCGGTTCTGGAAGGTGCCAGCAGCAGCGAATACCCGGTTGCCGGCACCGTTCCGCTGCCCTGGCTGTAGACCGCTGAAGGTCCGGCATAAATCGAACCTTGCGCCGCCACCGCCCGCAGGATCGACGGGTAAACGAATCGTCCATCGGTAGGCGACGTATTGCGGCCGGTGACAGGGCCCTGACCGTCGACTTCGCCCAGTTGGGTGCTCGGTGTCAGGTTGCCTCCCGCCGAAAACAGGTCGATGGCGGTGTGATCGGTCCACAACGAGAAGCCCGTCAGGCCGCCCCCCTCATGGACGACACCGTCGTCCGTGGTGAACGGCGTGGAGTTCTGCAGCCGCACCCGACCCGGGTCCGCCGCCCCGCCCAACACCAGATCGCCGCGCGTGCTGAGACTCATCCCCGAATCCCCCGGAATCAGCACAAGCCCACCGGAGGCGCTGCCCATCGTGGACGTGAACGGGTCGAACGGGCGCACTTCACGAGGATCCTGGGTCGAGGCTTCGGCGCCATATTGCAGATTGATCCCGCCCAGCGCGCCGCCGGTCAGTCGCGCGGCACCGCGCAGGTTGATCAATGCACCTTGCAGGTCGTGTTGTGCGACACCGATGCCGTTCTCTCCGGCCCGGGCCTGCAATGACGGGTTCACCGATCCGCCAATGCGGATGTCCATGTCGCCGCCACCGGTCAATTGCAGGCTGCCATCGCTGCCCACGCGCCCGGTACTGCCGACCGCCACGACCAGCCCCCGCCCGCGTGGATAAAGGTTGGTCTTGTTAGCGTCGCCCATCGCCTTGAGCATGCCGGCATCGCCCCCGGCACGCAGGCTGATATTGCCGCCGCCCAAGGTGCCGAAACCGGTGAAACCGACCAGGTACGGGCCGGTATCAACACTCTGATCCGGCAACGGTTGCGTCGCATAGCTGCCGAAGTTGATCCACCACGCGGTCGGCACATCACTGTTGCCGGTGCCCTGACGCCAGAGCCAGTTGCCCACGGCCACACTCGGAACCTGCTCACGGGTGTCCATGTTTTGCGACAAGCCGCGACGCCCCAGTACATCGCCCGATATCGAGCCGCCGGCATTGATGGTCAGGTTGCCGCCCATTTGCGGGTACCAGGCCTGATACAGGCTGTCACTGCCACTGACCCATTTTTCGTAGTCGCCGCCGGCACTGCCCAGCACCGAGCCGTTGTCCGACAGTTTTCCGCGAGGCTGATTGAAGCGCGGATCGATGTCTTGCGACTGAGTGCCGGCGGTATACACGCCGTACGGCGAATCCATGCTCAGATCGCCGGCGGCGAGTACGTCCAGATCGCCGGTGCCGGTCCGCAGCACGCTGAACATCTGTGTGTGGGTCTTTACCGTGGTACCCGGTTTGTTCTCCACGCACAGTTCCGGGAATGCACCACACCAGGCGAGTACATCATCGTCGGTCATCGGCGAGCCAGGCGGCATGCCCATCCAGTTGTCCGGCGCCCAGACCCAGCGCGGGGCCGGCACACAGGAGTTCGGCGCCCAGTCGCACCACATCATTTGATCCTCGGGGACGGGGTCACCCGGCGTGAAGCCGCCCAGGTTGCCCTCGCCCCAGACCAGGGTCGGTGGTTTTTCTGTCACGGTCAGACCGTAATGGGTGTCGGCCAGGCGCAGATGGCCATCGCTGGACACCGGCTTGATCGCCCGGCTGTCCGCGGCGCTCAGATCGGCCCCCGCCACCACGCGCATCGACCACGACGCGCTGCCGGCCGGCAACAGGCTGGCGACCGCCCAATTGCGCCCCTGGGTCGTGCCGGTCAATGGCCGCAATTCGATGAACGCCGTACCGTCCGCCAGTACGACATTGGTCATCGACGGAATCAGCGAGCCGCGCAACAGGGCCAGCGAACCGCTCAGGCGCACGCCCTTGACCCCGGCGTTGCCGGCCTCGACGCTGCCCGGCAGCGGCACGCCTTTGGGCCAGCGCAGGGCTTGCAATGCTGTTGCGTCATTCAAACGGATACCCGCTCCCAGCCGGCTGCCCGCGGGCAAAGTCACGCTGTCGGCGAGCAGCGTGCCGGCGGCATACAGCACGTTGCCCGAAGCATCGCGAACCGAGCCGGCGAGCACCGTGCCGGCGCCGAAAGTGTAAGGCGCCGCCAGTGTCGCCTCGGTCGGCAACAGCGTGCCGCTGGCCAGCGTCGTCGCTTGCAACGGGAGGTCGTAGTTCAACGTGGCGCCGACCGGGAACACCGTACCGTCCGCGAGCGTAACGCCCGCCCCCGGCACGATCAGATCGCCGCCGAACGGCTGAATCCCCGGCAGCAATTTCCAGCCGGCATCGTCCACGGTCTCCGGCGGCGGCGCGAAACCGTCGTTGAGGCTGCCATGGATATCGAGGTTGCCGCCCGCACGGATCACCAGGCTACCCGCCTCGCCCGAGCCGTATACCGAAGTCTTCTGCGTGTGCGGATTCAGGCTGGCGTAGCGGTAACCGGACAGGTCCACATCACCCTGCACCACCAGATCACCGTCGGCGGTTTTACTGGCGATCTCGACCCCAGGCCGTAGATGGAAGGCGTCGGCATAAGTGGCGTTGTTCAGACCGGCCAGTTTGTTGTTCAGCAAGTTGCCGTTGGCCAGCGCCGCGTTGATGAACGCCGTGCTGTCGCCGTGGATGCGATCGAGGTACGCCTGATCGATCACCTGATATGGGCGTCCACTGGCCGCCGGGTCCGTGCCGTCGCTGGCATCGGTATAGCGGCGCGTGGCGTTGAGGCCAATCGAGCGGGCTCCCTGAATACTCAGCGCACCGCCGGCATCGATGGCAATGTCACCCGTCCCCAGACGCGGCGCGTTCAGCTCCAGCGTACCGCGCAGCAATCCGTCGGACTGCCCCGGCAGAGTGCCGCGAACGGCCTCGGTGCCATGGCGCAAATCGATGCGCGCACCGGCGCCGAGCGTCAGCACGCCTTGTCCGGAGTTGAGTTCGACCATCGCCCGGTTCGGTGCGTCGATGATCTTGCCGTAGCTGTCGACCCGCAGCACACGACCATGGGCGTCAAGCACCGCATTTCCCGCGACGGTCAGGCCGTTTTGCGCCGACAGGCGAATACTGCCGACCCGCTCGCCGCCGGCATCGATCAGGCCAGCGACTGTCAGCTGGCCGTTGTCCACCGACACATTGACCTCGCCCGCCTTGAGCCCGTCGCCGATCAACAGATCGCCTTGCTTGAGCTGCAAGCTGCGGCTGCCGAAAACCTGCCCCGCGTTCAAGCGCTGATTGAGGGCCGCGAACTGCTGGCTCGCGTCGCCATTCAGGTGCTGCGCGCGGATATCCACGCCACCGGCCTTGTACGGCACCAACGTGCCGCCGGCATCGTAATAGCCGCTGCTGGCACCGAGGATATCGCCTTGCAGATCGACCATGCCGGCATCGGCGGCCAGCGCGACGGCACTCAGGTTACCGGCCTGATTGTTCTGCGCCGACAGATCGATTCGCGAACCCGCCGCCTGACGAATGTTGCCGTCGCGGCTGTACAGCGCCACATCGCCGCCCCAGCTGTATTTATTCACATCGTTGAACGGCAAGGTGCGACCGGCCATGTCCAGATACGCGCCACTGGCCAAGGTCAGATCGTCCTCGGACTTGACCACCAGTTTGCCGCTGGCCAGGGCGATGCGACTGTCCAGCAGGACATTGCGCGCATCGAGGGTCAATTCGGCTCCCAGCGCATTGGCGGCAGCCGCTGTACCGGCACCCGTCAGGGTCAGATTGTTACCGGCTTTGAGCAGGTTGACCGAGCCCGACTCCCCCGTCAGCAACGGCGTACGCAGCGTGAGATTGCCGCCGCTGTAGGCATAACCGTTGACCGGATCGAAAGCGCCCTGCGTCTGGTACACCGCCAGGCTGCCCTTGTGGTTGGCGGTGATGCGATCGCTGGCAGAGAGGTTGACGTTGGCAAAACCCAATACCAGACGTTTGTTCTGGTCCAGACCGCTGGCCTGCGGATTGGGGCCGTAGCCGAACTCGATCCGTTGCGCCTGAATATCGAACGTGCCCTGGCCAGTGCCGGCGCCGCCCGTGATCACCGACCCCGGATCCTGAGTCGCACCGTTCCAGATCAGATTGGCAGTGCGAATGGACGCCACGTCGCCGCTTTCACCCAGGCCGTAAATGGCCGGGGTGCTGAGAATCAGGTTTTGCAGCTTGCTGACACCGGTCTGCGGATCCAGCGTATCGAGGCTGACACTGCCGTAAAAATTGAACGCATCGCGGCTGGTCAGGCTCAGGGTTTCCAGCGCCGGTGCGCCGAACTGTGTATCGCCCCGCAACAGGCGGTTCAAGACATTCTGGTTCAGCGTCAGACCGGTCGGCACCCGGTTGCCGGCGGCGCTCAAGGCCTCGGCACTGCCGGCATTGACCGAGCCCACGGCGAGCGTCAGATGACGGGTGCCGAAGCGTACCGCTTCGTCGAGTTCGAATTGCTTGTCAGTGGCGGCGGTAATGCTGCCGCTGGAATAGAGCAGCGTCGGGTTGTTGCACGCTGTCGTCAGGCAACTGCCAATGAGAATGTTACCCGCGCCGGATGTCCTGACCGACACTTCTGGCGCCAGCACATTGGTCCAGCCGTTCGACACCACCAGCAACCCCGCCGCACCCGGTTTGTAGATGAAGCCGGTGCTGGAATCGTAAGGCGCGTTGCCACGCCCCAGAGTGTTGATGCCCGAGCCGGCTTCGAGGCTGATGCCGCCATCGGTCCGGGTGGTGCGCAGCAGCACTTCGGGTGCCGCCAACACGGCACCTTCACGCAGGGTAATCGTTGAGGTATCGCCGCTGAACGCGATGATGTTGCCCGACGTGTTGTAATCGATCGTCGGTTGCGCGCCGAGGGTCAAGCGGCCGGCATTGAGCGCGTTGAGGCTGCCGGCATACAGCGACACACCTGCAAAACCTGCAGTGCTCGAATGTCCCGCGCCGAGAATTTCGAAGTTGGGCGCGCCGTGCACCACGGCCGTCCCGACGACGCCTCCCGTGGCGGGCTGGAACAGCGCCTGACCGTTGAAATCCAGCGCGTTACCCGGTGCGGCGCCCTGGGACAGATTCAGTCTCAGGGATTTGCCGTCCATGGGCGCCAATGCCCGTGGCACGCCCCGGCGCGTCGCATCGCTCTGGATGAACTGACTGAAAGAGGTCTCGTTGTACTGCGAGTAACGGCGCAGCACGGCGGCGGATGTCAGGATGACCTGGCTCGCCAGGCTGTCACGCAGGCCGGTATTGGCAATCGACATCCGCCCCGAACCCGTCCACGAACCATTGCGCAGCGGCAGTGCAGCGTTGGTTGCACCCGCTGCCGCCTGGCCATTGACCTCGACCCGGAAGGCGCCCGGCAACAGCGCAAAGGTCGAGGGCAGCAACGTATAGATGCCCGCCGCCAGCCCCGGCACGCCCGCCCCGAGGGTGATCTGCTGGCCGATGCGCGGATCGACCGCCCCCGCCTCGGCGAGCATCGGCGCATAAGCACTCTGATTCCCCGGCACGATGGCGTATACCGGGTTGCTGGCCAGGCCAGGCAGGCTGAAGGTGCCGTCACTGGCATTGCGCACCAGCGGGTTGTAGCGGGCATCGGTGGAACCGCCACGCCCGGATACGAAACCGGCACCGCGCAAATCACCGCCACCCGACAGGTCGATCAACGCACCGCCTTGCACATCGACGTACTTCGAGGTGAGCGTCACGCCAGCGGTTTCGGCGGTGATCCCTCGAAGCAGCACGGACTTGCCGTTGTAGCGATAGTCGATGCCGTCGGTGGTGCCGCCATAAGGCATGACCAGCCCGGCTGCGCTGGCCGAAGTCATGCTGCCTGGCAACAGTTGCAGTGTCCGGGTGTTGAGGACCAGGTTGTCACCCAGATTGATCATGCCCAGCGGCGCACGGATCACCCCGCCCTGCTCGATATGGGCAGCGGCCAGCGTCAGGTTGCCGAAGACCGAGTAAGGCAACGCGGCCGGCGCCGCCCCGGAACTGCTGATTCGCAGGGTACGCTCAGGATTGGCGTCACGCTGGACACTCTGATAACCCACGCGTACCTCGGCGGTGACATCACTGGCGGGGTAGATCTGCGCGGCACGCAGGTTCAGGTCGCCCGGCGTCCACAGTTCGGTTTTCTCGACGTTGCCGGTGGGCGCCAGAAAGCGCAGATCGCCTCGGCTGTCGAGCGTGACCTGTTCAAAACCCCGCCGCCCGACTTCCAGCGCCGGGCCGCCGAGCTGCACGATTGCCCCGGCCGTGCCGAACGACAGACTGTTGCCCAGATCCAGCAGATCTGCCGTGGCGGTGAAGTGTGCCGGCGCCACTTCGGTGGTCGGATTGTTCATCACCCGTGGCCGGATATCCCCGGGAGCCTCGGAATACTTGCCCGTACCCGACAGACGCACGTAAGGCGCAGACAGATTGATCCGTGCATTGCTTTGCGAACTGTCGGCCAGCGACAAGGCCCCGGCATACAGGCTCAGGCTTTGATTCATGTGCAGATCGACGTTGCCGTCGAACGACAGCAGACCGTTGCTCAGCACGCTCAGGTTGTCGAACCCGCCGGACATCAACTGATCGGCGCCCAGACGGGCACGTCCGTATTGCAACGCAGGGGCGGCTTCACCCGCTTGCAGACTGCCCGGCAACAGCGACGGGCCGGCGTCCTGGCCGATGACGATTTCGCGCGGCACGCGAACGTCGTTGCTCGCGTCGCTGCGCAGATAAATCGGGGTCTCCAGCGCAATGTCCAGTCGCCCGCCCGCCGCCCCGGCACCACCGGCCGCCGCACGCAGGCCGCCTTCGATGAACAGGCCGTTGTAGGAACTCAGCGAAATTCGTCCACCATCCGTGGCAACCAGCGTCGGTCCCTGCCCGGCGATATCCAACATCGCCTGTGCGCCGGAAGCCTCCAGTCGCGCACCGCTTCGCACAATCACATAAGCATCGGCCGACGTGGCCGTGGCTTTCTTCGCATCGGTTTCACCACCGATGATGATCGAGCCGCCCTTGCCGACCTGGCCATACACCCGACCCAACGCATCGATGCCGGTGGCCACGCGACCGGCCACATCCAGCACCGCGTGCTCGCCGATCCAGATGGAACGGTTGTGGATTTGCTTGTCCGCCGTCTGCGAGGAATCGGCGACATTGATCGAACCGAACTGCTGCTGGCGGATATCGATTGTGCCGCCCCAGGCATTCAACTGGCCATCGACCGTGAGCTGACCGGCGCTGCGCAGATTGATGCGCTGCCCCGGATCGACACTGATCCGCGAGCCCTGGCCAAGAGTCAGGGAGTTGCGGGTCGGATCGACCAGAGCTATCTCGCTGGAACCGGCCTGCAAAGCCAGGCTGGCGCCGGTACGCTGGGTCAGTTGCGCCTTGAGCGGGTTTTCCTGATAAAGCGTCGGCGTCCACAACTCCAGCGCCTGCCCTGGCGCGGTGCCACTGACCTGATTCGCGGCTGCATCACCAAAACGGTAGACCGGCATCAGCACGTCAATGAGGGTGTTGTCCGCCACGTCGAGGCGATTGAGGCCGATAAGGTTGTAGGCAGAAAAGCCCTTGTCGAACAGATCCGGTTGCAGATGCAATGTGTTGTTGGCGAGGGGTTTATCGGACTGGCCGATGAAGATGTCGCCCGCCTGTATCAGCAGTCGGCCACCGCCGGAAACACCGTAACCGCGCAGTTGACCGTCCAGGGTCAGGTGGCTGTCACCCGGCGCAGACAAGGCGCTGGACTCCAGCGTCACATCACCACCCTTGCCACCGCGAGTCTTGCCGTTGGCCAGAATCGCTCCGCCGGAAGACACGTCCAGCAGACTGCCCGCACCGATTTCGATATCGCCGCTGCTGCGGATCGACACCACGCCACCGTCCAGATACGCCAGGCTTGCGGCATCATCCGGGTTGGTGCGCAGGTTGCTCCACAGACCGCGCGTGTCCAGTTGTGCCCCTTCAGCCACGCTCACGCGGGTGGCCTTGCCGGTCGGTGCGACGAGCCGGGTGTCGGTGAGGCGATCGGTGTTGAGCTGATTGAGCACGTTGCCCAGGTGCAGGCTGCCGCCGCGCGCGGTCAGGTTTGCGTTGACCTGCACCTGCGGCCCGTAAAGGGTGATGTCGCCACCCTTGTCGACGGTGACGGCACCTTGCACGTCGATCCGTTCTTTGGCCGCCACTTTCAGTGCGCCCGGTTGCCAGTCGCTGAGTTGCCCGGCATCGAGAAACAGCTTGCCGTCGCGCGCATCGGATACAGCGCCGGTCAGATCCCGATCATTGCCTTCAGCCGGCCGCTCGCCGCCGATCTGCACCTGATCGAACAACGGATTGAGCCCATAGAGCAAACCACCGGACGCCGCCACGTACGCCGGGTCGTAACTGCCGACAATCAACTGCCCGCGCCGCGCCAGCGCCGTCTGACTCTGCGCATAGCCATCGAGCACCGCACGCGGGGCCTGGGTCTGGCGCTCGCCTTGATAAACCTCGCCGAGCAACTGACCTTCGAGCACGGCGTTGCGGGTGCCGATCACCAGTTGCCCGGCATCGCGACCCACGGTGTAACCCGATTCCCGACGACTGGACGGCGCAATCAACGGGTTGTAGTAATAACTCGTCTGGCCCCAGCGCTCACTGCTGTCTTCATAGCCCTTGTACAGTCCGGTGTAAAGCAGATCCCCAGGCGCTTTGGAGACTTCATACAGGCGCCCGTCGGCCCCACGCAGCCAGCTCTGGCGAATCTCGCCGCTTTGTACATCCAGCGTGCCGCCGGACAGATTGATCAGCGAGCCCTTCTCGGTCACCACGTCATTGCCGGCAAAACTCACCATCCCGCCCTGGGCCATCCATTCGCCGATGCGGTGGCCCTGGGTGCCGAGATAGCCGCCGACCTCCAGCAGACCGCCCGCCGTGTACCAGCGATCCGTGGCGTAGCCGTTGGTGCCGGCCGGGACGTAGACCAGTTCGCGCACATCGACCCAGATGTCATTGCTGTTGAGCGCACCTTTATCGCGATTGACCGAAGCATCGCGCTGCTCGTTGCCCTGGACGTTGATCTTGATGCTGTTGGATTCCATCGCGACTTTCACGCCGATGGCACCGGAGACATCGATCAATGCGCCGTCTCGCACCAGACTGCGACGCTGCGCCGCCACCGCCACTTGCCCGCCGGTGGCCAGGGTGATCGAGCCGCTCTGGAACTCGACGCTGCCGCCGCTCTGGATGTCGACGCGTGACTGGTCGCTGCGAATCCTGTTGTTGGGCGTCACGCCGGTCAGCGCCGCCTGATGCTGACTGTCGAGGGCCGTCAGGTCACTGCTGTCAAGCAGGATCGCCGTCGCGCTGCCCTGCCCCAGCGTCACGCTGCCCTGAGCGTCGGTCGCCGGGTTGAGCAAATGGATCGTGCCGCGGGTCGCGACCGAGGTGCTGGCCAGCAATACGCCGTTTTGTACGACCTCATGGCCGGTCAGGGTGATGTCGCCGGTCGCGGCCTGAATCAGACCGTTGTTGCTGACCTTGCCGGCAGCACTGCCGGTCTTGAAGCCCGGCGTGACTTCGTTGCCGAACGT
Source organism: Pseudomonas sp. GW456-12-1-14-TSB6 (assembly GCF_059424205.1). Lineage (NCBI taxonomy): Bacteria > Pseudomonadati > Pseudomonadota > Gammaproteobacteria > Pseudomonadales > Pseudomonadaceae > Pseudomonas > Pseudomonas sp. GW456-12-1-14-TSB6. Next base: position 18,359 of record NZ_JBWKZE010000021.1, on the reverse strand, counting down.
CGTGGAGAAGGCGTTGCCTTCAGTGCCCGAGCCTTTGCGGATGTAAAAGCGATCGCCTGCGCCGAGCACGGTCTGGCCCTTGGCGGTGTTGATGCTGCCGTCGTTCTGCACTTCGCTGCCGAGCAGCAAGGCATAGCCGCCGGCATCCGTGGATTTGGCCGGCCGCGCCGTTTCGATGGACGCACCGCGCTCCACCAGCACTTTGCCGGCCGCCTCGGTGAACGTCGGCTGACTGCCGGTGCTGTCGAAATACAGGCCGCGATCGCGGAACTGAATATCAGTAATGTTGGCTGCCGCCGCGACCAGGTTGCGCACGTTGACCTGGCTGGTGCCGCTGAACACGATGCCGTTGCGGTTGATCAGCATCACCGTGCCATCACCCTTGATCTGGCCCTGAATCTGGCTGGCCCGCGCATTCGGATCGTTGACCCGGTTGAGCACCGCCCAGTTCGACTGCTGGGCGAACTCGACCGTGGTGTTGCGCCCGACGTTGAAGGTCTCCCAGTTGAGGATCGCCTTGTCGGCGGTCTGCTCGATCTTCACCGTGGTCTTGCCGTCGGCCTGAGTCTGCTGCGGGCCTTTGGCGTTCTGCCAACCCTGCGTGAGGCTGTTGTCGACCTTCAGGCCGCCCTCGCCCAGACCGTCAGGCACAAACTGCACCGTGCCCAGTGCCGCCGCACGACCGGCCGCCTGCGCCGCCTGTTGCGCCGCAATCGCGGCTACGGTGTTGTTCAGCGTTTGAATCGAGCGCTGCAACTGCTGGTTGGCCTTTTGCTGCTGCGCCAGCGGTGGCGTCATCCCCGGCAATCCGCCGACGCTCGGGCGCGCTGCGGCGGCCTGTTGCGCCGCGCCCTTGGCGGCAAACCATCCCGAGCTGAAGGTGGTCGCCGCCTCGGCACTGCCCGCCACCAGGCACAAGGCAATCGCCTGCGCCAGGGGCTTGAGCAACCACAGCGCCGGATCGGCGGCCATGCGCTGCTGAGGCTGAACACGGGTACTGCGACGGGATGGGCGAGCGAGCATCACTACGAGATCCTTTTTGTTTGCCACACGAGGCCGCAGGTCGGCTTGCCCCTGCTGTTACGACATAGGCGGTTGGCGGGGGCCGCGACCGAACGGATGTCACACAAACTTCATGAATGAGGAGTAGATCGGCCAAAAAAAATGGCAGCAGCCCGAAGGCTGCTGCCATTTCATTGCCGTGAAACGAGGCTTACAAAGGACGACCGACAGCGTTGCAGACGCTGGCGTTGTTGATGTCCAGGTTGTTGCCCGAGGTGTTGGTGACGAAGTTGGCAGTCACAGCCGCTTTCCAGTTGGTTGGAACCGGAGTGAAGCTGTGAGCGATGGTGGCAGCGTTGTTGCCCGGGTTGCTGTAGTGAGTGGTCAGGAAGGCTTTGACATCAGCGGCCACGGCTGCGTCCTTGTAGCACTGGCCGAAGATGAAGTTGGTGTAAGCCACGATCGGGTAACCGCTGGCTGGGTTAGGAACGACCGGTACCCACTGCGAAGGGTTCGAAGGGGTGGTTGGCAGAGCAGCCGAACCCAGTGCCAGCGAAACGTTGGCGGTGGTTGGCTGTACGCCGTTGACGCGAGCAACCACTGCGTTGCTGGCGGCGTTCACACCGTCCGGACCGACGTAACCGATGGAGCCGTCAACAGCGTTGACCTGAGTGGCCACGTCAGCAGTACCGGCAACGCCTACCCAGTTCGAAGGCAGGGTCGAACCGGCTGGCAGACGAGCGCTGGTGAACGTGGAGTTGGTGGCGAACCTGGTCGGGCAGATCGCGTTCAGGTGACGGGTCAGGATTTCCGAAGTGCCGCTGGAAACGTTGCGATAAACAACGCGGATCGGCGTGGTGTCGGAAGTGCCCAGCAGCTCGCCCCAGGTGGCTTTGGCGCCGGAGAAGGCATCGCACAGCTGAGCGCTGGTCAGGTTCAGAGCGGTCTGACCGGATTTTTTGTAAGGGATGGCAACCGAAGTGGCCACCGAAGGCAGCTGGATCAGCGGGCCGTACGAAGCGCCGAAGTTGGCGTTGTAGGTGCTGATTTCCGAAGCGCTGAGGATCGAGTCGCTACCGGCGAAGTGAACCGAACCGGTGGTGCTGAACAGTGCCGAGTTGTTGGTCAGGAAAGCGGTCTTGCCGGTGCCGCTACCGGTACCCACGTAGCTGAAGTTGGTTGGCAGGATGCTGTTGCTAGAGCCTTTGTACAGAGCGGCAGGCAGAGTCGCGCCACCACCGGTAACGTTGGCGGCCATGGCCTGGGCGGAAGCCAGGGCAGCGACGGTCAGGGAAGCTGCGATCAGAGTGCGCTTGAACATGAAGAATCTCCTTTTCAACGTTGGGTGTGAACACAGGTTTTCAGGGGTCTTGCATGACACTGGGAAGACTCACCGCCGACCTTCGCAAGCGGGGTCCGTGGTTAAGTCGCACTGAGAAATTCGCAGTTTCCGGTGACAGATAAAGGAAAAAACCTCGGGAGGTGCGAGGTGATTTTCGAGGGATTTTCTCGGGTGTTCCGGGGGTTGTTCGGAGTGTCTGCGGCAAGCTTTTCGAGGGAATCGCCCACAGCCCTTGAAGGGCCGTTGCAAATGACAGAAAGGAGAACCCGAGGATGCTGTTTTTGGCGCTCGGGTGAGATCCGGGCGCCGGCAAAAAAGTTGAAAAAACTACTGCACCAACTGGTTGATCTCGATGATCGGCAACAACACCGCCATCACGATCACCAGCACCACCCCGCCCATCACCACGATCATCAGCGGCTCAAGCAACGCGGTCATGCCCATCGCCCGGCGCTCGATATCGCGGGACAGGGTTTGCGCCGCACGCTCGAGCATCGGCGGCAACGCACCGGTTTTCTCGCCGCTGGCGATCAGGTGAATCAGCACCGGCGGGAACACGTTCTCCACTTTCAGCGCTGCCGCCAGGTTGACGCCCTCGCGCACTTTGGCGGTGGCCTCATTGACGCTCAGGCTCAGACGATCATTGGACAAGGTCTGCCGCGCCGCTTCCAGCGCTCGCAACAACGGCACCCCCGCACCGCCGAGAATCGCCAGCGTCGAGGCGAACCGCGCCGTGTTCAGCCCCAGCACAAACCGCCCGATCAGCGGCAGCTTCAACACCCGATGATGCCAACTCAAACGCGCCGCCGGATTGCGCAAATACAGGCGCCAGCTCCAGAACGCACCGGCCATGACGCCTGCGCACAACCAGCCCCACGCCCTAATGAAATCACTGGCATTGAGCATCGCCAGCGTCAGCCCCGGCAGGTCCTGCCGCGCCTGGGAAAACGCGCTGACCACCTGCGGCACCACGTAACTCAGCAGGAAAATCACGATGCCGATCGACACCAGCCCGACCACACCCGGATAGATGAACGCGGTGAGAATCTTGCCGCGCAGGTTATTGCGTTCCTCGATGTAATCCGCCAGCCGCTCCATCACCTGCGCCAGATCACCGGACTCCTCGCCCGCCGCAATCAGCGCCCGGTAAATCTCCGGAAAGTCCCGTGGTCGCGCCGCCAGCGCTTCGGCCAGGCGCATGCCGCTGCGCACATCGGCGCGCACGGCGCTGAGGGTGTGGGCGATGTGCTTTTTCTCCGCCTGTTCGACGGTGGCACTTAGCGCCGCTTCCAACGGCAGACTGGCGCCCAGCAGGCTCGACAGCTGCCGGGTAGCCCAGGCCAGGTCGTTGTCCGACAGCTTGGCACTGAACAAACCACCGCCGCCGTGCTGGGAGACATTGCTTTCCTTCTCCACCGACAACGCCGTCAGGCCACGACCGCGCAACACGCCAAACGCCGCGCCCTGACTCTCCGCCTCCAGATGCCCGGATTCGATCTTGCCGCTGGCATCGGCGGCCTCAAAACGATAGCGATTCATCAGGCGTCCCGTGTCACACGAAGGATTTCTTCCGGCGCCGTGGCACCGCTGCGGATCCAGCGCTCGCCGTCCTCGCGCAGGCTGAACATCCCGGCCTTGCTCGCCGCAGCACGCAAGGCCTGCTCCCCTGCCCCTTGGTGAATCAGGGTGCGGATGTCGTCGTCGATGCAGAACAACTCATGAATGCCGGTCCGGCCGCTGTACCCGGTGTGATTGCACGCGGCACAACCCACCGGACGCCAAGTGCCGGGCGTGGCCGGGTCTTCCTGTTTGCACTGATTGCACAGGCGCCGCACCAAGCGCTGGGCCAACACGCCGAGCATCGACGAGGCCAGCAGAAACGGTTCGACGCCCATGTCGACCAAGCGGTTGACCGCCGACACCGCGTCGTTGGTATGCAACGTCGCGAGCACAAGGTGACCGGTCAGCGAAGCCTGCACCGCGATCTGCGCGGTTTCGAGGTCGCGGATCTCGCCGATCATGATGATGTCCGGGTCTTGCCGCAGAATCGCCCGCAATGCCAATGCAAAAGTCATGTCGATCTTCGCGTTGACCTGAATCTGGCTGATGCCCGGCAAGTCATATTCCACCGGGTCTTCCACGGTAAGGATGTTACTGGTGCTCGCATCAAGCCGTGCCAGCGCCGCATAAAGACTGGTGGTTTTGCCGCTACCGGTCGGGCCGGTAACCAGCACGATGCCGTGGGGCTGGCGGATCAGGTGATCGAGTTTGGCCAGCACCTGCGCATCCATGCCCAAGGTTTCCAGATGCAGGCGCCCGGCCTGCTTGTCCAGCAGACGCATCACCACTCGCTCGCCATGACCGGTGGGCACGGTGGAGACGCGAATATCAATCGGCCGCCCCGCTACGCGCAACGCAATGCGGCCGTCCTGCGGCAGGCGTTTTTCAGCGATATCGAGCTGCGCCATGATCTTGATCCGCGACACCAGCGCACCGTGCAACGCCTTGCGCGGCGACACCACGTCGCGCAGCGTGCCGTCGACCCGGTAGCGCACCACCGAATGGGTTTCGAACGGTTCGATGTGAATGTCGCTGGCCTCGTCCCGCGCGGCTTGGGTGAGCAAGGCGTTGATCATGCGGATCACCGGCGCGCCGTCCTGGGTGTCGAGCAGGTCGGTGATTTCCGGCATGTCCTGCATCAGGCGGTCGAGGTCGACTTCGTTTTCCGCCGCACCGACCACCGCCGCCGCGCTGCCGGTGTCGGCGTAGGCCGTGGCCAGCAGGCCGTCGAGCTCGTCATCGCGCACCCGCTCAAGCCTCGCCGCGCCGAACTGCCGCCGTACTTCGCTGATCGACCAGCCCGGCGTCGACGGGCACACCGTCAGCACGCCGTCACGCAGCAGAATCCGCTGCGCCTTGGCCCAGGCGTAAGGCAATGCGCTCATTGCAGCGGCACCGCTTTGATCGTCGCACGCGGGCCGGACACCGGCGCCGGCACGCCTTGAGCGGTGGCCGGCAATTGCGGCGCCTGCATGTCCGGCATCGCCCAGCTGCGCTCCGGTTGCAGACCGCCCTGGGCGCGGCGCATGAAGTCGTAGCGGTTAAGCGTGATGCTGCGCCCCGCCGCGCTGTCGCGGATGATGTACGGGCGCAGGAACACCATCAGGTTGGTCTTGGTGATCGAGCGGCGTTCGTTGCGAAACAGCGCGCCCAACCCCGGAATGTTCGACAACCATGGCACCGCGTCATTGCTCTGGCTGTAGCCGTCCTGCAGCAGACCGCCGAGCACCATGATCTGCCCGTCGTCGAGCAGGATGCTGGTGTCGAGCGCGCGTTTGCTGGTGACGATCCCCGCCGAATTGGCCGCGGCCGAGGCGCGTTCGTCGATGCTGCTGACTTCCTGATAGATGTCGAGTTTCACCGTGCCGCCCTCGGAAATCTGCGGTCGCACGTTGAGCTTCAAACCGACCTCTTCACGGGTCACGGTCTGGAACGGGTTGTTGCTGGTGCCCCCGCCGCCGGTGACGTAGCTGCCGCTGACAAACGGGATGGTCTGGCCGACGAAAATGCTCGCCGCTTCGTTGTCCAGGGTCAGCAGGTTCGGCGTCGACAACACATTGGTGCCGCCCTTGCTCTTCAGGGCTCGGGCCAGCACTTTCAGGTCAAGGATCTTGCCGATGCCGGGGATGTCGACGGTGCCATTGACGTAGCCGAGGTTCAGGCCTTGCGGCAGCACATCGAGGCTGGTCTTGCCATTGACGTTGATCCCCGAACCACCGAGGTTGGCGCCGCCGATCACGCCTTTGCCGCCGAGGTTGCCGGTCTGCCATTGCACGCCGAATTCGCTGGCATCGTCCTCGCCGACTTCGACGATCAGGCTTTCGATCACCACTTGCGCACGGCGCTGGTCGAGCAGATCGATGACTTCGCGCAGGTTGCGGTACAGCGGCTCCGGCGCGGAAATCAGCAAGGTGTTGGTGGTGGCGTCCGCCTGAATGGTCACGCCACCGGCGCTGAAGGCGATGTTCTGTTCGCCGCTTTGCGCATTGCCGCTGCCGCTAGTGGCGCTGCTACCCTGAGCGTAGCTGCCGCCGGTGCTGCCGCTGTTGGTGGTCGACGTGCTGCCGTTGCTTTGCGTGCCGCTCTGGCCATTCTGCCCGCCGCCCGAATTGGTGGAACTGCCCATGTTGCTGAGCACCGAGCGCGCATTGTCGCTGGTGCCGCTGTCGCTCTCGCCGGTCAACAAACCGCGCAAGGCCTGGGCCAGTTTGCCGGCCTGAGCGTTGCGCAGATACACCACATGCAGATTGCTCGGATTGCTCTGGGCGTTATCGAGTTTGTAGATCAGGTTGCGCGCCAGCTCCGTACGCTCGGGGCTGCCGGCGCGGATGATGATGGTGTTGGAACGCGGGTCGCCGATCACCGCGATTTTCTGCGTTGGATCGTTGCCCGGTGCGTCGAGCAGGTCGGCGACCATTGGCGCGATGTCGGCGGCGATGCCGTTCTGGATCTGCACCACGTCGGTGTCGATGGCGCTCGGGGTGTCGATGCCCTGAATCAGTTGCGCGACCCGCGTCAGGTTCTCGGCGTAGTCGGTGACTACGATGGTGTTGTTGCCCGGATAGGCGTTGATCGGGTTGTTAGGCGACACGATCGGGCGCAGCACCGGGATCAGGTTCACCGCGTTCTCGTATTGCAGGCGGAACGTGCGAGTGAGCATGCCGTTGCCGGCCGGTTTGTCGGCGCTGTAAATCGGCCCGCCTAGCAATTTGGCGTCGGCCTCCGGCACCACCTGCGCCACGCCGCCGACATCCACCACGCTGAAACCCTGCATGCGCAACGCCGCCAGCAACATGTCATAAGCCTGATGCGCTGGCACCTGGCCTTCGGAGACCAGCGTCAGGTTGCCCTTGACCCGTGGATCGACCAGAAACTGCTGGCCTGTGGAGCGCGACAACGCCCGCACCACCGCTTGAATATCCGCATCGACGAAATTCAGCGTCACCGGTTGATCGCCCAACGGATTGGCCGGCAACGTCGTGCCCCGCGGCGAACCGCCACTGCGGGCGCGTTCGGTGATGTTGTGCAATTGCTTCGGCGCCGGTTTGACCTGAGCCTGCGCGCGCTCGCGGTCGAGCACCGCGTCGCCACTGCGCTGAGTGTTGGCCAACGGCCGGCCGAGTTCGCTGTCCACCAGCAGCGGCGGTTGATTCGGTGGTGTGGTGTTGCTGCACGCGCTCAATGCCATCAACAGCATCGGCAACGCCATGCGTTTGGATCCTGACCCCTTCATGAAGCTTCCTTAGCGCCCAGCGCCTGATCCATGCGTACGGTGCCCGACAGAGTGCCGGCCGTGTCATCGGTCGCGGCGTCGTCTGCGCGTTGCAGACGGGCCTCGACCACTTGCAGTGAAAAATTCCGCGGTTGGCTCAGCAGCCAGTCAAGTACGGCGTCGGCCGGCGCCGCGTCGAAGGTCAACTGCCAGCCGGCGGACGCGGCCGCCAATTGGTAATGGCCGCCCAGGCCGCTGGCCTGCAAGGTCTGTTGCAGCGACTGTTCCAGGTTCTGCCCGTCCGGGCGCACGCTGACGTCGCGCAACAGCACTTCCAGCGCTTCAGCCTGGGCGCGCAGTTTCGGGGTTTCGACTTGCGAGGCGGCGATCTTCTTCAGCGGCGGTTGAACCAACGCCACCCACACAAACAGCCCCAGCAACAGCGCCGCCATGCCGCCGACCATGCGTTTTTCCCGCACGGCCAACGGCTGCCAACGGGCCTGCAACTGAGCGTTGAAGCGCTGCCAACCGGCGCGGTATTTCGCAAGCGATGGGCTATTCATCTTCGGCTCCGCTGCTGTCGTCGTTGTCGGTGGCAGCGGTCGCCTCGCCGGCCGGGCGCAAGACCCAGCCGTCGTCGTTCGGGCTGATGCTGATACCCGCCTGGGCAAGCGTGTCTTGCCAGTCCTTGTCGTTGCCCGAACGCCGGGCCTCGGGCAGCAGACTCAATTGCAACGCGCCGTCGACAAACTCCAGCCGCTGCACCGTGCCCGCCATGGACGGCATGCCACTGCCGGCCTGCGAAACCAGCCGCGTGAAATCCTGCCCCGGCGCATCCACCGCGCCCTGCTGACGCGCCGCGATTTGCTGACGCGCCTGTTGCAACGGATTGAGGATCACCGGCAACTCGGGGAACGCCTGCTTCACCCGCTGCGCCATCTGCGCCTTGAGCTGCTGGCCCTGCCCGGCCTCGCGAGCGGCGTACAAGTTCAAACCGATCACCCACACCGCCAGTGCCAGCGCACAACAACCGAGTGCCCTGCCCCAACCGCGATGTTCGGTGCCCGGTTGCTGAAGGCCGCCGTGCAGGCCCCAGTTCGGCAACGGGCCGGAGGAGCGTTGCGTGTCGGCCAATGTCGATTGCACCGCCTCAGGCGCGCCGTCACCGACCCAGTGTGCCGGCAGACCGGTTTCCAGCAGCCAGGCTTCGTCGATCATCGGCTGCACTTGAGCCGAGTTCTGGCCGTGGCGCAGCAACAGGTGATCGTCGTGCAGACAGCCGACGCCGCCGGCCATCACCGGCAAGCTGTAGGCCGCCGGATAAAGGCCTCTGAGGTTCAAGCCGTATTGCCCGAGGTGCTGCAAATCCTTGCGTGCTACCCAGGCAATCTGCACCTGGCCGCTTTCATTGCGAGCGCTGTGGGCGATGTGCATTTCGGCGCTGTCGCCGAGCATCAAGGCCTGCGCCGCACATTGCACAGCCGCAGCGGTTTTGTTCGCAGGCAGCGGCGGCAGATCGATACTCGCCAACAGGCTGTCCGACGGGTGCAGAAAGCACAACAGCGGCTGTTTCGGCAGCGCGCCAAGTCGAACGCGTTCCTGGCGAGTGACCTGCCCCTGTCGATCCAGCCAAACACAATCCACTTCACTGTCGAGACTCAGCGCCGCCAGCGGCGGCAAACTCACGCGCAACTGGCTCATACGCCCACCCGCGACCAGATCACTTGCGGCAACCGATCCTGACTGCGATGCAGCAACGCATCGAGGCTGACCCGCCGCTGATCGCGCCGCGCCTGCCCGCGCAGCCGAAACCAGTCGCTGGTGATGCCGACCTTGACGCTGGTGATCTCCAATTGCGGCAGGCGCAGGCGATTGACGAAATCCCCACGATTGATGAACCAACGCCCGGCGTCACGCTCATTGATCAACGCCTGCGCCCGCTCCAGCGACAGCCCCGGCACATAAGCCGCCAACACCGGCGCCGTGGCCGTGTTGCCGTTGACCCAGGTGGTCGCCGGAATCACCGTCAGGTACGGCGCCATTTTCGCCAACAGCGCATCGTTGACCCCGTCGACACTGCGCAAATCATCAAGCGTGCGCAGCATCGGCAAGGTCGGCGATTGCGGTTTGCGCGACGCGGACGGCGACGTGGCGCGCCCGCTGTCGAAAGTGCTTTTCGCCACAGGCTTGTCCACTATTTGGGCATTCAACAGGTGCGGATAAGAGCCGATCACCCGCTGACTGATGCGCCGGCTCAAGCCGCTGCTGACACCAATCAACTCGCACAAGCGCTCGAACGCCTGCACCTGCGCATCATCGATCCGCTCGTTAGCCACCAGATTGCGCAGGTTGAACTTGCCCTGCTCGTCCTCCAGCCGCCCCTCGAAACCCTGGGTGTTCAAGCGCTGCGCCCAGGGTTGATCGAGTCGGGTCAGCGGATCGCGCTGCCGCGCATCCCACAACAATTGCCGGCTGATCTCCAACCCGCCGTGCAACACCCAACGGCCCTGCACGCGCAATTGTTCGGCTTCCAGCGCCCGGGTCGAAACGCTCTGGCGGGTCAGCATGCCGGCAGCGATCACCGCGACCACCGCCGCGATCAGCAGCGCACTGATGATCGCCATCCCCTGCTGGTTCGATTGGCTGTTCATGACCGGCCTTACAACTGCCAGGAACCGATGTCGGCATTCACGCCGTCGCCGTCAGGCTGGCCGTCGGCGCCGAGGGAAAAGATGTCGATCTCGCCGTTGGCACCGGGATTGAGGTACTGATAAGGACGACCCCACGGGTCATTCGGCAGGCGCTCCAGGTACGAGCGCCAGTTGCTGTTCTTCGCATCGGCCGGCCGCTCCACCAGCACTTTCAGGCTCTGGCTCTGGCTCGGGTAAGTGCCGTGATCGAGGCGATACAACTTCAGCGCCTGCATCAACCCGCCAATGTCCTGCTTCGCCGCCGTGGCCCGCGCCTGATCCGGCCGGTCGAGCACCTTGGGCACCACCATCGCCGCCAGAATCCCGAGAATCACCACCACCACCATGATCTCGATCAGCGTGAAACCCTGCTGCCCACGGGGCATCCGGCTCGGTCGACTGGGCTGTTTGAACTGCGCGATATCCATCTCGTCATTCCCTGGCTTGATTCGATTCGACGCGCAGTGTTGCAAGAAGATATGTCAGGGATGTTGAAAATCCTCGGGTGTTTTCGTCGTCAAGCCGTCAAGCACGGGCGTTAGCGTCAAGGGCTGCCCGACCGCCCGAGACCCCGATGCGCACCCCCTCCCCGCAAGCCGGATTCACCCTGATCGAAGTGCTCGTCGCGCTGGCGATCATCGCCGTCGCCATGTCCGCCGCCGTGCGCGTGGCGGGGTTGATGACGCAGAGCAGCGGGGTTTTGCGGGATCGCTCGATTGCGATGATTGCGGCGCAGAGTCGGATGGCGGAATTGCGGCTGGAGGGGCGATTGCCGATGGGGGTCAAGGTGATGGAGTGTGATCAGGGGCGGTTGTTGTTGCGGTGTGAGCAGGTGATTGGGGGGGCGGAGAATGGGCGGTTGCTCAAGGTTGGGGTGCAGGTGTTTGACCGCAACCAAGATGCGCCGCCGCTGGCTCGGCTGGAGACGTTGCTTAGCCGACCCGAGAACCCCTAGCTCTAAACCGTCCCGAAACGTCGGTCGGCTCGGAGGTATATGAATAAGTCGTGGGACATTTCCGACATCCACCTAAAGATCTAAACCAACTTGCGCTTACCGCGTTGAATCCATAATCAACTCGATCTTTCAGGTCGATGTAGAGCGCAAGACACCTCGGTCGGCCCCCTCTCCCTCCGGGAGAGGGCTGGGGTGAGGGCCGCTTTCGACTCGAAGCGGCCTTTCGCTTTTGCCTGTCTATGAATTTATATAACCTCGCGAGGTTCGTTTCGCACACTCATTGCAATATCCAGGATTCGTTTATGCATACTGACCAGGCCAGGCTACTAGCCCTCGCACTCCTTGAGATCAGGGCATTGCTTGCTGATTATCTGGGCAGCGATGCCGATACCCCAATGAGCGTCCGTGTCGCGGCGCATTTGGCCTACGCACTCCACAATGAAGCGGAGGCTACATACAGCAACGCCGACTTTCAGCTCGACCAAGCAACCCGAAAAATCGCCGCTATCGATCAAATTCTTGGTGTTACGGATGGTGCCGCGCTGTTAAGCAGATTTGAAATCGAGCCGAGAGCAGCCGCTCACGAACTGAAATAATCCGCCCCTTTATTGTTCGGAAGGTCCAGGCAGAAGCACCACTCTCCACCCCAACCGTACGCCGGCTATCCAAAGTTTTTAGTTAGCTACAAATCTGCTGGAGGAACTGCTAAATGAAAACCCCGATCCTCCTGCTCCTCGCAATTTATTGCACGGGTACAAGCTTTGCGTTTGCCGGCGGCTCGCAAGCGACAAACGACAAGCACGGGCCAGCAGGCATCGCCGTCGATGAGCCCTTGGTGTCGGCCAGATCCAAGTTGATCAGACAGGGATGGAAGCCAACCCGGATGCACACCAGCGATGGTTATGAATACAGTGGCGTCGAGCGGGAGCTGGCCGCACGCGATTTCCTGGAGCTCGATACCTGCTCTTTTGACAGCTCGCGCTGCATCCTTTTCTATTCAAAGAAAGGCGCCTGCTTGCGAGTCGACACCATGGGAGAGCAACTCAAAGAAATAACGGTTACGCGATGGGCCAATGAATGTCCTGACGCGTCAAAGGAGCCCAGTAAAGACGACGCGGGTTAGTTACTGGTTTGTGAAAATCCGTCTGTTTAACCGACTTTCTGAATACTGTTTAACGACACCCACCGTTACTTCCTCAAGGCTACAACGCCTTGCGTCATTGCCTACGACTACGCCAGAATCCGCCGGCTTGTGCGTCTAGGGTGAGGGTCTTATCGTTTCCGGGTCACTGAAAAACAGTGATCGGGTTTGGTAGCCCGACCTCCCATATGACGCATAACGTCACCTAGCGCAGACGCCCTTTCGGCATTTGTCTTATGGTGGCCATGCGCAGGGCGCCCTCGGGCGCGCCGGATTTTCCATATGGGCCGGTCTACCAACCTTCGTATGGCCACCACCACTCGTTTGGTAGCGAGAGTGATGGCTCCTTAAGTCCCATATGGAGCTACATTTATGTTCAAACCAACACCAAACCCACCAGAAACCGACCCGGTCTCCCCCTACAAATTCCCCGACTCCCGAACCCTGAACGAAGCCGCCGAACGCGCCCTCGACCACTACCTCACCCCACAACAACGCATCATGGGCAGCCACCACAAACACGACCCCATGTACCTGGCCAACCCGGCCTACAACACTGAATCCCTGCTGGCCAACGCCAGCGAATCATTGGGATCGGCGAGCGAAATGCTCAATAACTTCGCCGCCACGCTTGAGCCTGCACATCGCAAGACTGCGATAGGGATTGCGCAGTTGGTGATGTTGAGCGAGCTGGCGGTGAATCAGGCGTTGGATCATGTTGAGGTGAAGACGTAAGCGTCTGAGTGCTGTAGCTCAATAGACGAAAAGAAAATGGCCGAGGTTGTCAGGTGCGACTGACGACCTCGGCCAAATGAGCATTTCTATTTTTTGCGGCACATCTCGACGTCGTCCTGAGTCTTCAGGTCTGTGTCGATTCCCAACCGATACCTGCAGTAATCAATAATCCACCCCCGCTCCTCTGCTGTCAGGCGCTCTACCTTCCGGATTTCTCCATCGTTCGCGTGGATGTTGTAGAACTTCATCTGAAACGTCGGGTGCTTCTTGATGAAGACAATGGTCTCGATGTCTCCGTCCTCAAGGGCTTCGTAGTAGCCGACGTAAAACACCGTCGTTACGACGAGGATCGCTGCGATTAAAAGCTTTTTCATTCCGTTGGTGCCGGTGGTAGAGGCTGAAGGGTTCTAGCATGAAAGGAGACTGATTGAATGCCAGAAAGTAAATCAGCCCGCATTTTTTGCTCTTTTTATTAAGCTTGTACTAATCTCTATCTCCGGGCATTGGTGACTCATTCACTCCTCACATCAAGAGGTTTAGACGACTATGAAAATCGGCAAACACTCTCGCACCATTGCAATGCAGTGTCCGACTTGTGGAGGAACATCTTTCGAATATGAGTCAAGCGATAGCCCTGAGGTCAAATGCATCCAATGCGAGAGAGTAATTCAGCGCGATGAGCTACTGCGCGAAAACAGTGAAAACATCCAAGAAAACCTGGAGGAAATCAAAGCAAACATTGTAAAAGACATTGCTAACCAAATGAAAAAATCTTTAACCGCCGCATTCAAAGGCAACAAGAATATAAAAATAAAATGATCAATTTCGTAATCGACTCCGGAGACGTGATCGCAGGGCTTGCGCTAATTTTCTCAATTTACGCAACAATCAAAACCATTCAGTTTAACAATCGTCAGCAAAAATTAATCTCAACCCAGGAGAAACTTAATCAGCTATTGCTTGAGAAGGAAAGCGCAGTTATTGAGATCGAGAAGCAAGCTGAGCTCGGCGCCTCCTTCCTAAAACTCGGGAACAATCATTATCGCTTAAAAGTCTGGAATAAAGGCAAGGTCCCTGCACAGAATGTCTCAATAGACTTTCCCGAAGGGAATGACGTTATTTCAACACGCGAAATCGATGAAAAATTCCCATTGCAACAGCTTGATGTCCATCAAACTGTTGAACTGATTGCTTCCGTAGGCCTCAGTACCAAATCAAAGCATCTTGTGAAACTTATGTGGTCGGACGGAAGACCCGAGAGAGTTGAAAAACTTATATGGGTTACAATCTAACAAACTCATTCAAAGGGGAGCGATCTATTGCCTGGAACACCACACTTTTTCCTTTTCTAGTCCTTTATACGTCGCACTGACACTCCAATTTTAACCTTAGGGCGCCATACTGCGTGGGTGCAACCATTAACACGTTCAATTCCAACCAAATTTCCACCCCACCACTCACAAGACAATTACTTAATCAGCTATCTGCATCCGTAATGCCCTCTTCATCACCACCAACCAATATTGATTTACCCATCAAGATGTAGAGCTCCCTCATTCGTTCCTGATGAGCTCGATTATTTTCCACCGCCTCCAAATCGTTTTCATCTTCTACATTTGGGTCAAAATCCCCACCTATTATCATGGCATGTTCAGCTTTAAGCAGCATTTCGTCAAACATATTCAGGTTCAAATTGAGCCAATTACTAAACTCCGGGCAACTCTCAACAATCTCTTCACCAACCCGAACTTTAAACAAAGACCTCACGCACATCGGGTATTTATTCTCTTTAGCTCTCTCAATAGCAGCAAAAATCATCCCAATGAATAGCTGACCACTAAATCGGAGCGAATAATCAAAAACGTCATCCCTCAGACCATATTTTATGCGTACGGTTTTAGAGTGCGAAAAATAGCGCTTCATAAGTAAGTCCGCGCGCGCCTGATACGCCTGAAGCATTTCACTCTGAATTATATTCTTAGTACGCTCTTTCAACTCCTCAAAAGTAACAAGCTGAATATTAGTTTTCAGCGCAGCCTCCATCGCACCACTCTGAAAGCCTTTAGCAGAAATTAAAAACCCTTTATCAGCGCCAACTTCATCGACTACCGTGCGTAATGCTAGCACTTTCTCTTTCGGAACATTGCTTTTCCAATATTTAGCTTCTACAACCCACTTAATATCAGCACCTAAAAACTTCGTAACTACTAAAACATCTATATCATGCTGAGTTCTGATGCCGTCAAGTGACACATTTGTCTTAGCCATTGCACCCAAGCTACGAAAGTGCTCGGCAATTAACTCCTGAAATTCATACCATTGTTTTGTTTTTTTCACTTTCAACCCCGCACACTTAAACTATAAACAAAGGGGACTGATCCATACACTGAACAAATCAGCCCCATTTTGCTTCAAAAAAGACGCCTTCCTGATCAAACTGTTGAGAAAAAATACAAAGGGGACTGATCTATTTACTGAATAATCAATCAGCCCCATTTTTTCATGAAAACTGGTTACTTCAACACCATGCATAAAGAGTCAGGTTGATTTTTCGCTGAAATCGCCAAGCAGCTTCGCCTCAATGTAAGCCTGCCACCGCTTATTCAGTCCAGCATGACTTAACTTATAAACCCAAGGCAGTGTGGTAGGTGCCCTTTCAATAGCCGCATTGTAATCTGACATCAGCAGCAAGACATCAGACTCTCGATAACCTCTTGCAGCTGCCACCTCAACCCGTTTGAATATCTCGTCAATCGTAGAAGCAGAGTTTCTGTAAGAAAGTAGCAAGCCTAGAGCGTCGGACGAAATAACAAACACCATAATTGCTATCATCACACGAGACATAGTTATCAAGCCATCTGACTTGAGTGACGCCACAGCAGCACCGCTCACTACAAACACAGTTGCTACAAGCAAGAAAAGCAACCCAGCCATAGCCTGAGAACTTGTATTTTGAAGATCCCGAGTCCAGTACGATGACTCTTCAATCATCTCCGCCAATCGCTTGTTACCAGGAGTTTCTCGAGTCGCAAAATGATCTTCTTCGCGCCGAATCATATTGGGAGAAATTGCCACTCTAAATCCGTCGCTGATTCTAAGCTGTTGACCAGCCGATGGCTCCATCTCAAGGCCGCTCATAAGTAAAACTGCTCGGCGCGCCTGATCTCCAGCTGATCGATGCAACAACTGTCCTTGGCTTAAGTAGAACCACAAAAGCATTAGAACAAAGCCAAGGACTGCGTATACAAATAGATACTTATTATCGTTCGAAAAAACAGAAATCGCGGCAATCACTGCAACCAAAAGCTGGGTAAACATCATTAACATTTGTAATTTTTCAGCCCTATTAGATTCAGCTCGCTGATGGCTGAGCAACCGATTTATGCTAAATTCGCTATACACCTCTCGCAACCTACCTTCAATAAAGTCTTTTTTACCAAGCCCATAAGCTTTAGCATCATCATGATAAATCTCTGCAAGATGCTTTTTCAGTTCTACATAATCATCAGCAAGGGTTTCATCGGAAGCAAGCTCATTCTTAAAAACAAGCATGTCCCTCCCCCAACGACTATGAGGCTTGCATACGTGGATATGAAAAGAAACTGAATCATCAGATGTATATTTTGTAAGGTAAAATCTAGGAGCATCATCGCACTGCTCATTTAAATCATAGCCTATCCCCCTCAACTCATTCACAAGGGTATCAACAAGAGACCAATCACTGATTGATATCAGCATATCAATTATAGGCTTACTGGATAACCCCTTAACCGATGTCGAACCCACATGATCAATATAAATTTTCGTGCAACTTACTACTGAGCCAATTAATTTCGACTCCCTTAAAAAACTCTCAACCCAAGAATCGCTATACTCAGAGATATTTACCGTACTCACCTTAACCGCTACTCCCTATAACTCAAGCAATGGCACTCAATCACGCCCTTCCGTACTAAACACCACCACAAGGAACCGTTCATTTTAGACCAAAAAATCACAAAAAAGTATCATTACGAATTACAACATAAAACGAACATCAAACGGGACGGATTTATTTTAGCCCCCACTTTTTCAATCTAGTTTCCAAAAACAGATCAGTTTCCTTTCGCCTCTTACCATGCGTAATTATTCAATATATTATCCTGCAACTCCAGAACGACATTTGTTGATTTAAATACAATTTGCCATTGACCCAGCCTGGTCTGATAGTGATGTGCAGCAGCCCACTCAATCACTCGAATGGGTTTATACGCTCCATACATAGCAATCAACTCGTTCAGATGTATATCACAACCAGAATAACCAACCACAACAATTTGAGTTGCCTCTTGCAGCGCGCGATGCAAATAATGCCAGTAGGTAGTGAGAATAGGCGAAGCGCTTATGACCGATCGCTTATGCGCAACATGGGTTAACACTATGTGCTCGGAAGGATTAGCGGTAAATGTACTAATCTCATGACGCTGAAGCTTTCGAATACGCCCATCAATGTCTGTGTAAAACAAAGGAGATCCATGCAAGTGCAGGTAGTAACCGAAGGTCCTACCCCACAATCGTTCCAAATTAGACGAATCAAATCCTTGATTAGTTATCCCGTCGACTAGATTTCCTCCATAGCCGGAGAGGATTCCGCGGTCAATAAACGACCCATACAGTAACCTGTCGTAATTCAAGGTAGCAACATGAGAGTTAGTCTGTTGAATAAATTCACACAGTGCAGTTATGAAAGATGCGGGCAAATCAGCGTCGGTTAAATGCAGCCTGCTCGCCACCATATGCATATATTTAGCCACTGCAACAGGAAAGTGCTGTCCTTGTGCTGTGAGCCAATGTAGATTCGGGGAAAGTATATTATTTAGCGTTTTGCATGCTGTGACAGCTTGATGTAATACGTCGAGTTGTTCTTCATTTTGTGGTATCGCATTCTCATGCCCGAGGGTGAGACTGATCAGCCTTTTGTCTTCTGGCGTTAAAAAGTGAGCGATGTTCCATACATCGTGCATAACCTGGGCTAAATTGAAATGATTGGGCGAAAGAGCCATCCCCAATCCGTTGCCAAAAATTAATGCTTTACGCATCTCTCATCCTTGTTTTTGGTGGTATTAAAGCCTTTAGATAGCAAAAGAGAAAAAATGATGTCAACTGGCCTTTAGTCCGGTATGCCTTGAACCTCGCAATTTAGGGCCTCACCAACCTAGGCATATCCACCCCCTCCCCCAACC